>JAFSNT010000118.1 GCA_017443295.1 Clostridia bacterium | reverse complement strand
TCCGCCGCTTCCTCCGCTTCGTCGGTGCTTTCCTCGTACACGCAGGTGAACCCGGCAAAGCGCTTGTGTTCGCCGTAGAAGCGCATGCCCACGCCGTCCCCCGCCACGTCCATGGTCATGGTGTCGTACAGGGCGGGCTTCATCTGGCTGGCTAAGAACCGGGAATAAATGAGCCGGTACAGCTGGAACTGCTCTTTGGTGAGCGACGCTTTGATGGATTCCGGGGTGCGGCGCACGTCGGTGGGGCGGATGGCCTCGTGGGCGTCCTGGGCGTTGCGGCGGCCCTTGAACTCGTTGGGCGTTTCGGGCAGGTATTCTTCGCCGAAGCGGTCCGGGATGTAGGCGCGCACGGCGGAAAGCGCTTCCTCGGAAATGCGCACGCTGTCGGTGCGGATGTAGGTGACGATGCCCTGGGTGCCCTCGTCCTCCAAATCCACGCCTTCGTAGAGCTGCTGCACCACCTGCATGGTTTTCTGGGTGGTGAAGTTCAGCTTGCGGCCCGCTTCCTGCTGGAGGGAAGAGGTGGTGAAGGGCGGCGCGGGCAGCTTTTTCTTTTCCCCGTGCTTGACGCCGTACACGGCGAAGCGGGCGTTTTCCACCCGTTTTTGGGCTTCCTTGGCCTCCTGCTCGCTGTGCAGCTCGGCCTTTTTATCGTCTAAGGTGTTGAGCCGCAGCATGAAGGTGGTTTTCCGGCCCCGGGCGCTGGGCAGCAGGGCGTTTGCGGAAATATCCCAGTATTCCTCGGGAATGAAATCCTCGATGTCCTGTTCCCGGTCTACCACCAGCCTTGTCGCCACGCTCTGTACCCGCCCGGCGGACAGGCCCTTTTTCACCTTGGCCCACAAAAGGGGGCTGATCTTATAGCCCACCAGCCGGTCCAGGGCGCGGCGGGCCTGCTGGGCGTCCACCCGTTCCATGTCGATGGGCCGGGGGTTTTTCAGGGCGTTTTCCACCGCCCGCTGGGTGATCTCATGGAATTCGATGCGGCAGGGGGCGTTCACGTCCATGCCCAGGGTCTGGGCCAGATGCCAGGAGATGGCCTCTCCTTCGCGGTCAGGGTCGGTGGCCAGATAGATTTTGGAAGCGGATTTGGCTTCCTTGCGGATCTTGGTCAAAATTTTGCCCCGGCCGTGGATGGTGATGTACTTCATGGAAAAATCGTTTTCCACGTCCACCCCCAACTGGGATTTGGGCAGATCGCGCACATGCCCCTGGGAGGCCTCCACCTTGTACCCACGGCCCAAGAATTTGGCGATGGTGCGCGCCTTGGCGGGAGATTCCACGATGATCAGTTTCGATGCGGTTGCCACGTTTTCGTCCTCCAATTTATATGCGTTTTTTACAGTCATCTGCACAATGCGTAGGCCCTTCCCGCTCGTCGCTCCACTTTGCCGCTGATTTCCAGCAGCGTCAGTTGGGTGCCAAGCTCCGAAGCGGAAAGCCCTGTTTCGGCGATCAGCTCTTCTAAGGTTTTTTCCTCCAGGGCCAGGGCGCGCAGGATGGGGTCCTGCTCCTCTTCTTCCCGGGGGAGGAAGGAGTTTTGCTCCGGCGCTTTTTCCTTCCAACCCATGCGGCAAAGGATGTCCTCTCCGCAGGTACACAGGGCCGCGCCCTCCTTGAGCAGGGCCAAAGGCAATTCGCTGCCCGGCGCGTCCACGTTGCCCGGCAGGGCGAACACCTCCCGGCCCTGGGCCAGGGCGTAATCCACGGTGAAGTGGGTGCCGCTTTTCCGCTGGGCCTCGATGAGCAGCACGGCGTCGGAAAGGCCCGATATGATGCGGTTGCGAACGGGAAAATGGTAGGGGAAGGGCGGCGCGTCCGGGGCCAGCTCGGAAACGATGGCCCCGCCTTCGGCTAAGATGCGCTCCGCCAGCTCCTTGTTTTCCGGGGGATAGAGCATGCCCACCCCGCTGCCCAATACGGCGATGGTGCGCCCGTGACTGTCCAGCGCACCCCAATGGGCCGCCGCGTCGACGCCCCGGGCCAGGCCGCTGACGATGGTCACGCCCTTTTCCGCCAGTTCCCTGGCGATGCGCCGGGCCTGGGAAAAGCCGTAGCGGGTGGCCCGGCGGGAACCCACGATGGCCACGGCGGGCGTGTCCGGGGTTGGCAGGCTGCCCCGAAGAAACAGCACGTCCGGCGGGTTTTCGATGGGAACCAGGGACGCGGGGTAATCTTCCTCCCCTAAGAAAAGCGCTTTCGCGTTCAGCGCCTCCATCGCCCGCAGCACGGGGCCGCAGCGCACGGCCCGGCTGTCGGCCAGGGCGGCGAAATTCTCATGGCCCAAAGACTCATAAAGCGCCGGGGTAAAATTCCGCCATACGTTCAGCGCGCCGCCCCATTCCTGGCGCAGGGCGTTTAACCGGTTCCACGCGCCCATGGGCGCGCACTGGAGCCAGATGCGGGCCAATTGCTCGTCTGTAAAATCCATTTAGCTCCCCCAATACTTGCTGTCCAGCGCCCGGTACTGGATGGCCTCGGCGATATGCGCGGACAGAATGGCTTCTTCCCCCGCCAAATCGGCGATTGTGCGGGCCGCCTTGATGACCCGGGTGTAGCCCCGCATGCTCATGCCCATCTTGTCCACGGCCCGTGCAAGAAGCTGCTGGGCGGCGTCGCTCAAAGGGCACAGCTCCCGGAGCGCCGCGCCGTCCATCTGCGCGTTGCAGTAGACCTTGGCCGGGGCTAAACGGCGCTGCTGCAAAAGCCGCGCGGCCTGGACGCGCCTGCGTACCGTTTCGGAATCCTCCGCCGGGGCGAACGCGTTGATTTCGCTCACCGGCACCGCGTCCACCTCCACCTGCAGGTCGATGCGGTCCAGCAGGGGGCCGGAGACCCGGCCCAAATACCGGCGGATGGCCGCTTCCCCGCAGCGGCACTGCCGGGTGCGGCTGCCGTAGTACCCACAGGGGCAGGGGTTCATGCCCGCCACCAGCATGCAGCGGGACAAATACCGCGCCCGCGCCCTGACCCGGGAAATGGTGGCGACACCGTCCTCCAAAGGCTGGCGCAGGGCTTCCAGCACTTGGGGCGCGTACTCGGGCAATTCGTCCAAAAACAGCACGCCGTTGTGGGCCAGGGAGATTTCGCCGGGCCGGGCGTCGGTGCCGCCGCCCACCAAAGCGGGGGCGGAAACGGCGTGGTGGGGCGTGCGGAAGGGCCGCTCGGTCATCAGTCCCTGGCCGGGCTTTAACAGCCCCGCAACGGAATGGATGCGGGTGGTTTCGCAGGCTTCCTCAAAGGTCATGGGCGGCAGGATGCCGGGCAGACAGCGGGCCAGCATGGTTTTGCCGCTGCCGGGCACGCCGATCATGAGCAGGTTGTGCCCGCCCGCCGCCGCCACCTCCAGCGCCCGCCGCGCCCCCTGCTGGCCCTTGACCAAAGCCAGGTCCAGGGCGGGCCTGGAAGCGCGCAGGGTGTCGGCGTAGGAAAGCTGGGCCTGGGCGGTCAGGGGTTCCTTGCCGCTTAAATGATTCACCGCCTGGCAAAGGTTCCGGGTGGGATAGATCCGCATGCCGGACAGGCTTTGCGCTTCCGCCGCGTTTTCAGCGGGCAGCACCACGCTTTCAATGCCCGCCTGATGGGCGGCGATCACCATCGACAAAACGCCCCGCACGGGCACCAGGGTGCCGTCCAAAGACAGCTCGCCCAGCAGCAGCACCCGGTCCAGATCGGGCAGCGCGGCCTGACGGCTGGCGGCGATGAAGGAAACGGCAATGGGCAGGTCAAAGGCCGAGCCTTCCTTTTTCAGGTCGGCGGGGGAGAGGTTCACCGTGGTATTGCCACTGGGCGGGGCGTAGCCCGAATTGCGCAGCGCCCCGCAGACCCGGTCCCGGCTCTCCCGCACGGCGGCGTCCGGCAGGCCCACCATGAGAAAATGAGGTTCGCCCGAGGAGGGCCTCACGTCGGTTTCCACCCACACGGGGCGGCCGTCCACCCCTTGCAGGGCAAAGCAGAGGGTACGGGCAAGCACGGGGAATCACCTCTTTTCTTGGATGGAAACAAAGAACAATCTAAGGACAAAGGGAGTTGAGATTTGGGATTTATATGGATTGAGATAATTTGTCAGGATGTCAAATTGACAAACTATATCATCTCAACTCCCAACTCTCAACTCTCAACTCTTTTCACTTTTCACTTTCCACT
>JAFSNT010000117.1 GCA_017443295.1 Clostridia bacterium | reverse complement strand
TTTCACGGGGATGCCCGTCCACCCGGCCACCACCTGGGCGATTTCCTCCTCGCCCACGGTGTCCTTGGCGGCGGATTTCCGCTGTTCCCATGCCGCCCGCTTTTCCTCGATCTCCGCGCGGAGGGCATGCTCCTGATCCCGCAGGGCGGCGGCTTTTTCGTAATCCTGCCGGTCGATGGCCTCCCGCTTTTCCCGCAGCACCCCTTCTAACTTCTTTTCCTGGGCCTTCACGTCCGGCGGGGCGGTGAAGGACTGGATACGCACCCGGCTGGCGGCCTCGTCCATCAGGTCGATGGCCTTGTCGGGCTGGAAGCGGTCGGCAATGTAGCGGTTGGAGAGCTTCACGGCGGCCTCTAAGGCCTCGTCGGTGATGCGCACCTTGTGGTGGGCTTCGTAGCGGTCCCGCAGGCCCTTCATGATGGCGATGGTTTCTTCCTCGCTGGGTTCGTTCACCGTCACCGGCTGGAAGCGCCGGGCCAGGGCCGCGTCCTTTTCGATGTTCTTGCGGTACTCGTCTAAGGTGGTGGCGCCGATGCACTGGAGTTCGCCCCGGGCTAATGCGGGCTTTAGGATGTTGGCGGCGTCCATGCTGCCCTCCGCCCGGCCCGCGCCGATGATGTTCTGCAATTCGTCGATGAACAGAATCACGTCGCCCCGTTTTTTCACTTCGTCTAAGGTGTTTTTGAGGCGTTCCTCAAATTCGCCCCGGTACTTGCTGCCCGCCACCATGGCCCCCATATCCAGGGACACGATTTTTTTGCCCGTCAGCGTTTCCGGCACGCTGCCCTGGCTGATGCGCTGGGCCAGGCCCTCCGCCACGGCGGATTTGCCCACGCCCGGCTCGCCGATCAGCACGGGGTTGTTTTTCGTGCGGCGGGACAGAATCTGCACGATGCGCTCGATTTCGTTCTGCCGCCCGATGACGGGATCCAGCTCGCCCTTTTCGGCGGCTTCGGTCAAATCGCGGCCATACTTTTTCAAATTCGCGTCGCTGCCGCCGCCCGCGCGTTCGGCGCCGCCCACTGTTTCGGCGGTGCGGCCCAAGGCGTCCAGCACGCTGTTTTTCAGCTTGTCGATGTCGCAGCCCATGCCGGTGAGGATGCGCATGGCCACGCTTTCCCCGTCGCTGAGCAGGGCCAGCCATAAGTGGCCCGCCGTCACGTAAGGATGACCTAAGCGCTGGGACTCCCGCACGCTGGTTTCCAGCAGCTTTTTCACCCGGGGGGTCAGCTCCAGGCGGGTGGGGGCGCGGTCGCCCGTGCCGGTGATCTGCTTGATGTTTTCGATCACCGTTTCGGGGATCACGTTATCCGGCAGGGCGGGGGCGTCCATCCGGGCTTCTTTCAGCAGGCCCGCCAAAAAATGCTCGCTGCCCACCTGGCTGTGGCCTAATTCCACGGCGGTGCGCTGGGCCGCGTTGATGGCCCGCTGGGCTTTTTCGTTGAATCGTCCAAAAATCGGCATTTATTGCTTTCCTCCGTTGATCGCTTCTCGAATGATTTGGCTTCGCCGGGCGTCCGCCTCCCGGTCGTTGATCACCGCGCCCGCGGACTGCCGCACGTGGGCGGGCTGGGCCTTGGTGAGCAGGGAATCGCACGTTTCCAGGGAAACGGGCAGCTTGTTCAGCGCCGCGCCCATGCGCAGATTGCTCCAGTGGGCCATGAATTCCTTGATGGGCATGCGGCGGGCGTTGCCGAGCAGCCCCCAGGAGCGGAAAATGGAATCCTCAAAGGCGTTCAAATCCTTGTCCATGGCCTTTTGCCGGAACACCCGCTCCATTTCCGCGATTTGCCGGGCGGTGACGGATACGGCGTCCATGATTTCCTTTTCCGTGCGGCCCAAGGTGACCTGATTGCTCAATTGGTACAGATTGCCCTGGGCCTCGCTGCCCTCGCCGTAAATGCCCCGGATGGTCAGGCCCAATTTGGCGGCCAGCTGATTCACCTTGCCCATTTGCTTGAGCATGGTCAGCATGGGCAGATGCAGCATCACGGAGGCCCGCATGCCCGTGCCCGTGTTGGTGGGGCAGGCGGTGAGATAGCCCCATTGGGGATCGAAGGCGAAGGAAAGCTGGCTTTGCAGCGCGTCGTCGATGGCAAAGGCGTTTTCCGCCGATTCCGCCAAATTTTCCCCGGCGGAAATGCCCTGGATGCGCAGGTGGTCTTCCTCGTTCATCATGACGGACACTTTTTCATCGCCCCGGATCAGCACCGCGCCGGTTTCAAAGTGTTCCATGAGATCGGGGCTGATCAGGTGCGCTTCCACCAGCGCCTTTTTTTCGTTTTCCTCCATGCCGCGCAGGGACAGGAAGGTGTAGGGCTGGGGGAGGGCGCGCAGGGCGTCCAAGGTGCGCTGTACGCACGATTCGCTCTGCTGGGCGGACATGCGGCAATAAAAGGGCAAATCCTCATAATTCCGGGCCAGCCGTACCCGGGAGGAAACCACGATGTCGCTCATGCGTTTTCCTCCCTAACGGGGGTCATGGCCCGCAGTTCGTCCCGCAGGCGGGCGGCCTCCTCAAAGTTTTCCTCGGCCACGGCGGCTTCCATCCGGGCGCGCAGGTCTTCCATCAGGGTCTGGCGGGCCTGCTCTTCCTCGCTGACCGGGGGCCGCCGTCCCGCGTGCTGGGTGCGGCCCTGCACCCGGGTGATGAGCGGCGTCAGCTCCTTGCGGAACGCCTGATAGCACGCCGCGCAGCCTAACATGCCCGTTTTCTGAAATTCGGCGTAGGTCTGCCCGCACTGGGGGCACACCACGTCCGGGATCTGGGCCTGATTTTTGGCCGTCATGGACGAAAGCACGGCGGCCAGCACCGCCTGCAAATTCCCGGCCTGGTATTTTTTCAGGCATTGGCGGCAAAGATGCCGGGTGGTGGATTCGCCGTTGATCACGGTGGTCATCATCACCTCAGCCTGGTTGTTTCCACATTCCTCGCAGAGCATAAAGGCCTCCTTTTCAGGAACGATTCAGTCGCGGTCAAAGATGAACGGTTTAGACCGGAGAGAGTGGAGAGTTTAGAGTTGAGAGTTGAGATATGGATTAGTTCATATATTCCGTTCACCGGATTTACAGGGCAAAAGCGAAAAACAAGAATCAATCTCAACTCTCAACTCTCCACTCTCAACTCTGATTGAAAGCGTTCTTTAGTATGCGCTTGGCATGAAGTCGGTACGTGCGGCAAATTCATCCGTTTCCGGCGTCGGCGGGTTTTCGCTGCTGCATCACGGTGAGCAGCATGCACTTGAAAATTTTGGCCCGCTGCACGTCCTTCACCGCCTCCGGCACGGGGCCGGACAGGGCCTGGGGCGAAAGGGCGGCGGCCATGAGCTGGGCCGCTTCCTTGGAAACCACTTTTCTTTCCGCCAGCTGGGCGCAAAGCACCTGGGCGGTCTGGGCGTCCAAGCTGTCGCCCACCCGCTCCCTGAGCAGGTAATCCAAATGGTCGCCGCTGGTCTGCCGCACGCGCACGATGCGGATATACCCGCCGCCGCCCCGCTGGGAGGAGGTGACGTAGCCGTGATCCAGCGTAAACCGCGTGGCCAGCACATAATTGATCTGGGACGGGGCGCAGTGGAAATACTCCGCCAGCTCGTTCCGCTTCAGCTCCACCTCGGGCTGATCCTCCTGGAGCATGGTCTTGATGAAGCTCTCAATGGTATCGCTCAATCGCATGATGATCCCTCCAAAGAAATTGTCTTTCTTTGACCAATACATTGTACCACAACATGCCCCGCGATGCAAGAGAAAGGGGAGGATTATTTTTTGCATCATTGTAAAAATGTTTGAAAGCGCCTTCACTGGAAGGCGGTTCGCTTGCGGAAAGGAATAAAAATGTGATACAATACCGGAAACGGGAAAGGAGGGAGCGCTTTTGAAAAGATGGATGGCCGGTTTGCTGGCGCTGCTGCTGGCATGCTTTTCCTGGGCCGCGTGTGCAGAGATCGGCAGCTTCGTGGTATCGGACGACGAGGACGAAGTGCCGCCCGACCTGAACCGGCAGGCCCGGGCCGTGATGCGGCTCATGAGCGACGATGAAAAGATTTGGCAGCTGTTTTTCGTCACCCCGGAGGATTTGACGGGGGAGGACCGCACCACTGAAATCAGCGGCGCGGATCTTCTGGCCCGGCGGCCCGTGGGCGGCGTGATGATCTTCGGGCAGAACATCGTATCGGAGGAACAGCTTCGGAGCCTCACCGGCGAGCTGAAAAAAGGCGCGGGGCTGATTCCCCTGTTCATCGGCGTGGACGAGGAAGGGGGCAGCCTGTCCCGGGTGGCGAACAAGTTAGGCTATCCGCTGGCCATGTCCCCGGAGGAAATCGGGCAAACGGGGGATGAAGCCCAGGCCAAAGCGGCGGGAGAGCAAATTGCCGCGTACCTGACGCCCCTGGGCGTCAACATGACCTTCGCCCCCTCCGCCGACACGTTCACCGATTTGGACGCGCCGGGGGTGCAGGCCTACGGCAGCGACCCGGCGTTGGTGTCCCGCATGGCGCTCGCCATGGCGGAGGGCCTGAAAAGCGGCGGGGTGGCCCCCTGCTTCGGCCATTTTCCGGGCCACGGCAAAAAGACGGGCACAACCCTGACGAACCTGTCGGTGCGTCGCCTGCTGGAGGAAATGCGGGGGCTGGAATTCGTTCCCTTCCGGGACGCGGTGAACGCCGGGGAAGGAATGATCCTGGTTTCCCACGCCATTGTACGCGCGGTGGGCGACGATCTGCCGGGTTCCGTTTCCTCCCGGGTGATCAACGGCATCCTGCGGGGAGAACTGGGCTTTGAGGGTGCGGTGGTCACCGATTCCCTGCGCATGAGCGCCGTTACCGGCAATTTCAAAAAAGGGCAGGAATCCGTGGCGGCGCTGAAAGCGGGCGCGGATATCCTGCTGCTGCCCCCGGATGCGGACGCCGCTTTCCGTGCGGTGAAGCAGGCGGTGCGCACCGGGGAAATCACCATGGCGCGGGTGGAGGACAGCGTGGCCCGCATTTTGATGGTGAAAATCGCTATGGGCTGGTTTGATTGATCGGCCGTTTGCCGCGAAGCCCGGCGGCCCCAAAAGAGAAATCGCGGTAAAAGATCGCCATTGCAGGCTTTACTGCAGGGAGAATCGGGCCAATATACGTTCAAAGTCTTTGACTGTCGGGCAATATATGTCAAACATATGAAGCGTTCCCCCGGTCATCATCAGAATTCGTGAAACATATAATCGAGCGTCTTGTTCGATGATGATTTGCAGTAAGGCCGCTTCCCTGCCGAGGAATTCCCGCTCCTTGATTTCTCTGGAAATAACGCGGACGCCTTTATTCTGAAAAGATTCCACCAGTGTACTTTCTGAGTTTGCGGCAAGCTGCTTCAGATCCGATATGTTGAGAGACACGTTGCTGTAGATATCTGAAAAATCGCACACGCTGATCGAAACCACCTGCGTGTTGTCCCTGGATTTTGCAGTCAGCAAAGTGGTTAAATTGGTCAGGTCAATATTATTTTGGGATTGAGCCTCCGCCGAGTTCGCATATAAATCATAAGTCCAGTCAGCCAAGTCAAAATCATACCCGCACCACTTATAGACAAACTTTCCATCCTGCACTGTACCATAGTAATGCTCTCTGAGATAATCTATGAGCGGCACAGCGGCAAACGCTTCCCTTGGGATGAACAGAAGAGCCAACAGGATGACCGCGATTTTTTTCATGTTCCAGACTCCCTTCCAACGATTCGTTTACACCGATCACGCCGCCATACTGCCGGAACGCACCCGAAAGCCCGGTAGTTCCCAATGCGTCCGCGCCTGTATTCCGGCAAATCCTCTGCTTTATTTTTCAACGCTCATGAAGGGTTTCCCTGCCTCTCCGGAATATTTTCCATCCAGATTCGTAAACATTCCCAGTTTTTTCCCCGGGCGCGGAGTTCCGCGAGCGCAGAAGACAGATACGAATATAATAGACTGAGGCCGCTGCTTTCCCACCGGGTTTCCGGGGGAAGCAGCGATATTTTTTCGCTTTGGGCGGTGAAGGTTCTTCCGCCCAAAAGCACCTTGGCCTGCACGGTGTAGTCGCCGGGCGGGGCGGGGGTGCCGTCGGTCATCAGGCCGTCCCAGTAAAAGGTGGACCCGGCGGGGGAAAGCTGCTGGGGCCGGGAGGGCGCCGCATAGGCTAAGCGGCGCACGGTGCGGCCGTCGGCGTTCAGGATGTTCACCGTCAGGCCGCAGGGCACGTCGTGCCGCACCACGATGGGCAATTCCTGCCACGCGTCCGGCGAAAAGGAGGAAGCCGCCGAAACGCTCAGCCGCACGTCCCCGGCGGCGGGCTGCACGCAGAGCAGGCGCGCCCCCTGGAAAACGGGCACGCCGTCCTCTAAGGTAATGAGCTGCAAAATGGCGTAGCCCGAGGCGTCGGCCGCCGTTTCCAGCTTCAGCACCCGGGTTTTCCGCCCGGGCAGCACGGTGCCGTCGGCCTGCTCCCCGTCCAAATAGTGCTGGGCCTGATCGAACTGCCAGGCCCCGTCCCGGAGGTACACGATCTGGTAATATAGCTCCGCCTGCCGCTGCACGGTGAAGGCGAAGGAAACCTCCGTTTCCCCGGCGGTGAGCAGGGTTTCGTCAAAGGAAAGATCGGTGACGGTCTTGGTGACGCGGCGGGGAGAAGCGGGATCGTAGGCGAACAGCACGAAATCCCCGTCGTACTGGGGGTAGGCCTGGGTGGTGGAGGCGGCGTAGTTATCCAGCAGATAGGCGCAGGCTTCCCGCAGGGTGATATCGCCGTCGGCGTTCTGATCCGCCCCGAAATCCCCCTGCGCCCCCAAGCCGCTGGAAAGCACGGAGGCGAAGTAGCTGGCCCCGGCGATTTCCTCGTCGTCGCCGCTGCCGCCGTGGAAATACCAGCTGGCTTCGCAGCCCCCGGCGCTGCACAGCACCTTGTAGGCCGGGCCGGAAAGGCAGCCGCCGCTTTCGGGGGCGGACAGGCCCTTGCCGATGACCGCGCCGGAATTGCAGGCGTCCAAAATCACCGTTTTCGTGCCCGGGATCCGGGAAAGGACGCGTTCAAGGGAAGCGGCGGTGAGCAGCGCCTCCGTCTGGCCGTCGCTTAGGATCAGGCCGGAGTCCGCCCCGCCGTCTTCGCCGCCGTATACCCCGTGGGTACTGATATAGAGCAGGGAAATATCCCCGTCCCCGGCGCTGTCAAAGGTGTTCAGCACGGCGTCCTCGAACGCCTCCACGGAGGCGATGGCGCTGGAATAGGTACGGATCAGGGCATAGGCGCGCCGGTCTTTCATCAGGGTGTCGGCAAGCAGCTGAATATTATGCTCGGCGGCGGGCCAGGTGTCCTCCTGGGTCAGAAAATGGTCGCAGCCGATGAGCAGGGCGCGGAGCTTGGGCGGCTCCACGGTGAAGAAAGCGCCGCCTTCGCCGGAAGCGGGGGAAAGGAGGAAAACAAACAAAAACGCCAGCAGACAGCAGACGCCGCGCTTCATGTTCATCCCCTCCCTTCTTTTTTAACGCCCGGCGTGCGCCCATTGGGGCCCGCCCGGACGGTCGACCGCGCTTCGCGCCGGTCACCTCGTTTTTTTATTATACTACACGGCCCCGCAGAAAGCAAAAAGAAAAGCCGCGCGGAAAAATCTTCCCACGCGGCGCTGACGGTATCGGTCTTATTCCTGAATCATGCCCTTAGCCGTTTCCCAGGCGGTTTTCAGCTGGGGATCGGTCATATCGCCCAGGGGCAAATTCTCGTTTGCCAGTTCCTCCGGCATTTCGCAGAGGATGTCCGGCGTGATGCCCTCCTTGTGTACTTTCTTTCCGGAGGGCAGGAAATACTGGGCAAAGGTCAGCTGGAAGCCCTCTTTGTTATTGTTCAGGGGAATCACCGCCTGAATGATGCCCTTGCCGTAGGTCTTCGTGCCCACCAGGACGGCGCGGCCACGATCCTGCAGGCCGCCGGACAGGATTTCGGAGGAGGAGGCGGAATTGGCGTTCACCAGCATCACCAGGGGAATATCGTCCGCCCCGGCGGTCATGGTCATATTTTCCTTTGTTCCGTAGCGATCCTCGGTGTATACCAGCACGCCGTCATTCAGGAACAGATCGCCGACGGCCTGCGCGGCGTCGGTCCAGCCGCCGGGGTTATCGCGCAGATCCACCACCAGCGCTTTTGCGCCCTGGGCTTTCAGCGCGTCAAAAGCGGCGGCAAACTCTTTCTGGCACTCGCCGGCGAAATCGTACAGGGCGATATAGCCCACCTGATCCTCCAGCATGGTGTAATCCACGTAATTCACCACGATCTCGGCCCGGGGGACCTGGAACGTGATGTACTCGCTTCCGCGCAGCACTTCCACTTCAACGCTTTCGCCCGGCGTGCCGCGCATGATGTTCACGGCGTTCTGCATGGAATAGAAATTGACCTCAACGTCCTCCACCCGCACGAGCTGATCGCCCTTTTTGATGCCGACCCTTTCGGCGGGCGTATCTTTGAACACGCGGGTGATGGTGACGGTATTATCCGCGGTTTTGCCCTGCATCTGAATGCCGATGCCGCCGTATTTGCCCTCGTCGTCCTCCCACATTTCCTTCCATTCGGTTTCGTTATAGTAGAAGGAATAGGGATCCTCCAGGCCGTACAGCAGGCCCTTGGTGGCGTTTTCGATCAGCTTATCCACGTCCGGCTCTTCGTAGTACCATTCCTCCACGATCTTGAGGATTTCGTCCATTTCGGCGTAGCGCTGCAGGCGGTCGTATTCCTCCCGGCTGATGGTGACGGTGCTGCTGTCCTTTTTGCTTAAAAATTCCGAGATGCCGGAGGCTTGGCCGTTCAGGATGGCCAGGCCGGACAGCAGCAGGATCAGCGCACACAAAACAGCGATTCTCTTCTTCATACGTTTCCCTCCCGACGCATTCAGCGTCCCTTTTTCACCTTTGATTTATTATTGCCGCATTTCCGCATTTCAAGCAGCATTTTGAAGGTTACGGCGTCCTCGAATTTCCTTAGATCCAATCCCACCTGCCGCTGCACCTTGTCCAGGCGGTACACCAGGGTGTTGCGGTGAATGTACAGCTGCCTTGCGGTATCGGACAGGTTCAGATCCTTTTTGAAGAACATTTCGATGGTGTAGAGCATTTCCTCCCCGAACAGGCGGGACGTGGAGCGGTTGAACAAAAGCCCGTGGTAATGCTCCGCCATTTCGGGGGAAAGATCGGACAGAAACCTTTCCAGCATCATGGCGCGGTATACGTGAATGGTACGCTCCGGGGCGTAGGCGCGGCCGATTTCGATGGCGCGGCGGGCCTGGCGGAAGGAGGCGTGCAGCTCGGCCACGGTTTTAGCGATTTCGCCGATACCCACCACCACGGGCAGGGCGATTTCGCCCATGAGCGTTTCCTGCACCGCGCAGGCGAACTGGCGCAATTCGTCCTCGTCCTCGATGCCCGACACGTCCTTGACGAAGGCGGCGGTGTGCTTATCCATGGCCACCAGCACGTCCGTGGGGTTGCGGGGCAGAAATTCTTCCAATATATCATAGGCGCTGCGCTGCTGCACCTGCACCATATGCATCAAAAGCACGCACCGGGGCAGGGCGGGCTGAATGCCCTGCTCGTCCACCACCGCGTCCAGCTCCGAAAGGGAAAGCTCGTTCTGCAAAATGCGCTGGTAGGCGTTGTTCAGGTCGTTGCCCGCCTCGTTGGCGGCGATCACCGCGCCGATCATGGCGTCGCACAGCACGAAGGAGTCCCGGGCGGCGTCCGCGTCGGTGATGGTGGTCATCAGCACCCATTGGGGGGCGGAGGCGCATATCTGGTACAGCCGCCCGTCCTGGGCCACGGGCACGCCGGGCTGATTCAGCGCCGGCAGGGTAAAGCAGATATCTTGGTTGGGGATCAAACAGTTGCCGTCCGTGTCCAGCAGGGAAATGGGCGTGCGCAGCCGCGCCAGCACCTGCTGCAGCTGAACGATCATGCGGTTATCCATGCCGTCGTACCTCCTCTTTGCATCGTCGTTGTTGCGCGTTCAGAGGATATTACAAAAAATTATACCATGATTTTTCGCTTTTCGCGCGTCTTTTCAGTGAGATTCCGTATGATTTTCATTAAAACTGTTCCGCGAAGATGATATCGTCCCGCAGGCGGTAGATGGTGGCCCCCCGGGTCTTTTTGCAGAAGGCTTCCGCCCACCAGCTGATTTCCTTCACCGCGTCGAACTGCACCTTGCCGTAGCGCACGCCGTCCCGCTTTTCCCCGGCCATGTTGCTGTCCATCCAATGGACGGTATCGGTTTCTGGGTCGTAATCGGCAATCATGATGGCGCTGTGCGCGCCCACGCCGTAATAGTATTCGGCGGACATCTGGAAATAATCGCCCCGGCGCACCTGCCGCATGAATTCCAAGGCCTTTTCCATGTTTTCCTGCTTGGAAAGGGAGGCGTCATACAGGAACTGGGCGGCGATATAAAAGGGATTCCCTTCCGCCGCCGTCACTTCCTCCCAGCAGTAGCCGTAGGAATGGGGCTTGCATTTTTCCTTGGGCAGGTTGTTGGGGATTTTCAGCGCCACGCCGGGGTATTCCGCCATGCGGAAACGGGCGCAGTTTTCCCGGAACACATGCACGGTAAAGTTTTTGCACACGTAAATATCCCCGGCGTACTGGGCGCGCTGCAGCTTGCCGTTGGCCTTCACGTACAGCTGGCGGCCCGTTTCGATGATGCCGTCGATGAAGGCGTCCCGGGCCGATTGCTGAACGGCGGGCGCTTCTTCCGCGGCGGCGGGATCGTCCGCGGGCGTATCCATAGCGTCTTCCGCGAGGGAGAAAGCGCACATAAGGCAGCAAAGCAGGCACAAAAGACAAAGCGCAAGGCTTTTTTTCGTCACGGAGCAGTCATCCCTTTCAGCCGCTTTAGCGCCGGACAGGGCGCGGCGGCTTTTTACCGCTCCATTGTATTGCAAAAGCCGCCGGTTTGTCAATTCCCGAAAGATCAACACATTGTAAATTGTTTTTGGCTGTGGTATAATTCTTTACGGATTTTAGGCGGAACGGGAGAGAAAACCCATGAAGGCATACGGAACCTATTTTCAGAACGACCCCCAGCGCCCCCTGGTATACGGCGAAGTGGAGCTGATCAACCCGCCCCGGCAGCGGCTGCGGGGGGAACCCTTAAAGGAAGGCATTCTGGCCCATCCCGTTATGGTGGGCTTTTGCGGCACGGATTACGAGCTGATGAAGATGGGCAGCAGGGGCGAACTGACTCCCAAATTCCCGGAAGGGCAAAAGCGGCTCATCAACGGCCACGAGGGCGTGGTGTGGGTGCCCAGTCAAAACCGCTTCGCCATCGTGCTGATCCGGGGCGGGGACAGCGTCGACCCCACCCGCTACACCGAGGACGAAACCTATTTTGAATACGGCTGCGACGGGGCGGACGGCCTGTTCTGCGACAGCATCTATGTGAATCCCGACATGCTTTTGAAGATCCCCGACGGGTACGTGCGGGACGGCAGGCTGGCCCTGTCCTTCGCCAAAAGGATGGTGTTTCCCGATCCCTTCGCCTGCATGCTGTTCCAGCTGGAGCGCATGGAGGATTTGGGCAGCGCCCATTGGTTCCGCCAGACGGCCCGCCGCAGGCATTGCGATTTGGAGACCGCCCGGCGATACGCGGCGGATGAAATTTTTGAGCGCACGGTGATTTTCGGCCTGGGCACCACCGGCATGTTCATCGGCGACGTGATCCGGCAGGCGCACCCCGACGCGAATATATATTTCGTGGGCCGCAGCCCGGCGGACAGCCATAAGGTACGCTTCGCCGTGGAGACGGCCAAGGCCCAGTATGTACAGAATACCTACGCCGACCCCGCCGACTGCGCTAAGGCCATCTGTGAAGCCATGGGAGGCCGGGCTACCTGCTTCATCGGCGTCAGCGGAACCAATGTGGAGCATGAAATCGCCTTCAAGCATAAGGTGCTGGGCTGCAACGGCATTTATAATTCCTTCTCCTTAGGGCCGAAGATCACCTTTGATACCATGCCCTTCGGCTTTGAAAACCACCTGATTTTCGGCTCCATCAATTTCCGCCAGGATCACATGGAAAAGGCCATCGACATGCTGTCCCGCAGCCGGTACGACGAGATCGTGGGCCTCATCGACCGGGAGGAATTCGCCGCCGACCCCATGGGCGCTTACGAAAATAAGATTTACTGCAAATCCGCGCCCATGAAAACGGCTGTCATCTGGAACCCAAATTACATTGATACTGCAAAATAGAAATGCTTCAAGGAAAAAGTAGGAGGTTGGAGGTAGGAAGTAGGAGGTTTTATATAGTCCGCGAAGAAAACCAGATTCCTTTTGTAAACACAAAATAAACCTCCTACCTCCTACTTCCTACCTCCTACCTTGCTTCGAGCGCTCTTTCAATGAAAAAAAGAACTGCGAAAGAAGGTGACCGCATGATCGACGCGCATGTGCATTTATGGGAAAAGCAGCGGGGGAAAGTCAACGGCCTGCCGGTGTACGATATGGGCGGGGGCAAGAGCATGTTCGGGGCCGAAGTGCGCCAGATGCTGCCGCCGTACATGACCGACGGGGTGAACAGCGCGGAACGCCTGCTGGCTAACATGGATTTTGCCCAGGTGGCCGGGGCGGTGGTGACCCAGGAATACATCGACGGCAATCAGGACGAATACTTGAAGCGCGTTCAGAAGGAAAACCCCCTGCGCTTTCGCGTCACCGTTTTATATGAGGAAAAAGACCTGCCGGACACGTCGGGCGCGGACGGGATCAAGCTCTGCGGGGGCCGCATGGCGAACCCCGATTTGACCAAGTGCGAAGCGCTGTTCGCAAAAGCGGCGGAAGAGGACTTGTTCATCGCCATCGACATGGCGGACGGGGACGCCCAATGCGCCTCCCTCCGGGAAATGGCGCGGCAATTCCCCAAGCTCCGCATTGCTATCGGTCATTTCGGCATGGTGACGCGGCCCAAATGGCAGGAGCAGATCAAACTGGCCCGCCTGCCCAATGTGTATGTGGAAAGCGGCGGCATCACCTGGCTGTTCAACAGCGAATATTACCCCTACCCTAGCGCGGTGCGGGCCATTTTGGAGGCGCGGGATATTTGCGGCATGGATAAGCTCATGTGGGGATCGGACTATCCCCGCACCATGACCGCCATCACCTACCGCATGAGCTGGGATTTCATCGAAAAATCGCCCCTGCTGAGGTCAGAGGAAAAACAGCTGTTCCTGCATAAGAACGCCGAAGCGTTTTACCGCTTTGAAAATTTGCCCGACATGCCCTATATCCACCATATGGCCGAGTAAAGGAGAGAAAACCATGATCGAGATGGATTGCACCTGCGTACAGAAACATCACAGCATTCCGACAGAAATCATTGAAGTATCAGACCATGCTATCAAAAAAGTGGCGGACATTTTGAAGGATTACCGCCGCGTTTTCATGGTGGCGGACGAAAACACCTATGAAGTGGCGGGCAAACGGGTGGAAGAACTGCTGAAAAATGCGGGCATCCTGTCCCACAGCCTGATTCTGCCCGCGCCTGCCCTGCCCAACGCCGAAAATGTGGGCAAGGTGCTGATGGAAGCGGGGCGCGACAGGGACGTATACGACATCAACGCCTGGAGCCTGAACCCGGATTACATCTTAGCCGTGGGTTCCGGATCCCTGAACGATACCTGCCGCATGGTCAGCTATCGCCTGGGCATTCCCTACGGCGTGGTGGGCACCGCCCCGTCCATGGACGGCTACGCCTCCGTGGTGGCCCCGCTGCTGAACGGGCGGAAAAAGATCGTGTACAACTGCTCCATCGCCCGGCACATCATCATTGATTTAAGCGTCAACGAGCAGGCCCCGTATCCCCTGCTGCTGGCCGGGGTGGGGGACATTTTGGGCAAGTACGTGGCGATTTTAGACTGGGAAATCAGCCGCGACCGGAACGGGGAATATTACTGCGAAAAGATCGCGGATATGGTGCTGCAAGCCACGGCCCAGTGCGTGGAAGCGTCCAAAAATTTAGAAAGCCGCGACCCCGCCGCCATCCGCGCCGCCAGCGAGGGGCTGATTTTGTCCGGGGAGTGCATCGCCTTCTGCGGCTCCTCCCGGCCCGCCTCCGGCACGGAGCATATGATCGCCCAGACCTGGGAGGTCATGGACGTGGAGGAGGGCAAGGTGCCCAACCTGCACGGCGTCGAGGTGGGGGAAGGCACCTTCACCGCCGTTGAAATGTTCCGCAGGCTGTACAAAGAAACGGACGACGCGCATCTGAAAGCCCTGATCGAAAAGTACCTGCCCGCCTTCGATCGGCTGGAGGAATTGCAAAAGACCCTGCGCCTGCCCTTCACCGTGACGGACAAACAGCGCTTTATTGAAGGCGTGCTCCGGGGCCGCACCTTCCGGGATCGGTATACCGTGCTGCAATACCTCTACGACATTGGAAAACTGGAGGATTACGCGGAATCGGCCTATGACGCCGTGATGGAAAAGCATTTCTTCGGCACCTTCAAAGAACGCTTCCCGGACTGGAGGGCGTAATATAAAGACCGCCGCATTAACATGATTGGATTGTTGAATTTCCCAGCGTTCTTGACATTTGATATTTCGGGCGGATAATATCCGCCCCTACTGGGGCACGGCAATCGCCCAACCCGCCGCGGGCATTCCAGCCGAATTGGGGTTTCGACTGTAGGGGCGGATAATATCCGCCCGCCGCCCGTGGAATAACGGTTTGCAGGATTTTTTGGTGTTCGTGATATCCGGCAATTGCGTGCGGTGACAGGTTCGGGCGATGACAGGTTCGGGCGGATGATATGTGCAGTCATGGTACAATCTTTACAGAACGTACAAGGTAGATTCTTTACAGTTCAGGGAGTAAAATGAAGGCAGAATCGCAGGATGGAGATGAGCGAGGATGCCGTGGGAGAGAAGAACTGTGGAAGAAAGCAGAATG
>JAFSNT010000116.1 GCA_017443295.1 Clostridia bacterium | reverse complement strand
CTTCGTGCGCCTGCTCACCCAGGAAAGCCGCAATCTGTGCGTGGTGGGCGACGACGACCAGTCCATTTACGGCTGGCGCGGGGCGGATATCCGCAACATCCTGGACTTTGAACAGGATTTCCCCGACGCCCAGGTGATCAAGCTGGAACAGAATTACCGTTCCACCTCCAACATTTTGGACGCCGCCAATCAGGTGATCGCCCACAACCGGGGCCGCAAGGAAAAAGCCCTGTGGACGGACGCGGGGGAAGGGGAAAAAATTCACCTGTACAGCGCCGGGGACGAGCGGGAGGAAGCGGCCTGGATCTGCGAGCGGGTGCGCAGGCTGCGTCAGATGGACGTGCCCTACGCCCAAATCGCCGTGCTGTACCGCATGCACGCCCAAAGCCGCGTGATCGAAGAAATGTTCACCCGTGCGGGCATCCCCTACAAGATTTTCGGCGGCACCCGGTTCTATGACCGCAAGGAAATTAGGGACGCCCTGGCTTATCTGCGGGTGATCGTGAACCCCGCGGACGACGTATCCCTGACCCGCATCATCAACACCCCCAAGCGCTCCATCGGCGATTCCACCGTGGCCGCTTTGCAGGAATACGCCCGGCAGGAGGAACTGCCCCTGTATTCCGTTTTGAACGATCCGCCGGAATCGCTTTCCTCCCGGCCCAGGAAGTGCATTTCCGAATTCGCGCTGCTGCTCATGAAGCTCACCGCCATGAAGGATATGCTGTCCCTGTCCGAGCTGGTGGAAACCATGCTCAAGGACACGGGCCTGCGGGCGCAGTTTGAGATCGAGGGCAGCGACGAAGCCAAAACGAGGCTTGAAAACTTAGATGAATTTGCCGGGGCCGCCAAGGAATTTGAAAACCAGAGCGCGGATAAGACCCTGGAAGCGTTTTTGGAAAACGTGGCCCTGGTGACCGATTTGGACAACCAGGAAAACGCGCCCCAGTACGTCACCCTCATGACGCTGCACAGCGCCAAGGGCCTGGAGTACGACGCGGTGTTCATGGCCGGGCTGGAGGAAGGTATTTTCCCCTCCATGCGCACGGCCATGGACGAAAAGAAGCTGGAAGAAGAACGCAGGCTGTGCTACGTGGGCATCACCCGCGCCCGGCAGCGGCTGTACCTTTCCTTCGCCCGGCGGCGCATGATCTTCAACCAGATCACCCACAACCCGCCTTCGCCCTTCCTGAAGGAAATCCCCAGCCGCCTGCTCATCGACGAGTGGGCCGAGGCGACCCGGAAGAATTTTGCCCCCGAACCGCCAAAGCCCGCCCCCGTTTCCCGGAAGGACAGGCCAAGGAACTTAAGCTTCGGCACCCCCGGCATGGCGGCGGGCGCCCGGGGCGCGCTGAATATTCCCGGCGTGCAGAAGGGCTTCGTGCCATCCGCCGCCTCCAGCCTGTCCGGAAGCGCCATGAACCGGCTGTTTAAGCCCGGCGACCGCGTGCTGCACCGAAAATTCGGGGAAGGAACGGTGCAGGCGGTGAAGGGCAGCGGGGCCGACGCCCGGGTGATGATTGCCTTTACCGCCTACGGCACGAAGGAATTTTCGCTTTCCATCGCGCCCATCGTGAAAATTGAAGATTAAACCAAACGCAGGGGCCGGAAAACAGGCCCCTGCTTCGATATCGGAGGGATGACCCATGGAACGGTTTACGGATATGCGCAGTCTGGTGGATTACCTGAACAAAACCGCCCACGCCTACTATGTGCTGGATGATCCCATCATTTCGGACAAAGAGTGGGACGCCCTGTACAATCAGCTGCTCGCCATGGAAAAGGAAACGGGTACCGTGCTGCCCGATTCGCCCTCCGTGCGGGTGGGCGGCGAGCCTCTGGCCGCCTTCCGCCAGCACCGGCATATTTCCCGGCTGTGGAGCATGGACAAGGCCCAGAGCGAGGAAGAACTGAACGCCTGGTTCGACCGGACGGAAAAGCTGTGGGAGCAGGACGGCGCGCTGCCGCCCCTGACCTACGGCATCGAATATAAATTCGACGGCCTGACCCTGAACCTGACCTACGACCAGGGCATACTGGTGGAGGCCGCCACGCGGGGCAACGGCGAGGTGGGGGAGGCTATTCTGCCCCAGGCCCGCACGGTGAAGGACGTGCCGCTTTCCATCCCCTGGAAGGGCAAGATCGAGGTGCAGGGCGAGTGCATCATGCGCCTGAGCGCCCTGGAAGCGTACAACAAAACAGCCCAGGAGCCGCTGAAAAACGCCCGCAACGCTGCCGCCGGGGCGCTTCGCAACTTAGACCCCGCCGTGACCGCCAGCCGCAACCTGTCCGCCTTTTTCTATCAGGTGGGCACCATCGAAAACCCGCCCTTTTCCGATCAGGTGGGCATGATAGCGTTTCTCAAGGAGCAGGGCTTCCCGGTCAGCCCCTATTTCCAGGTGGCTGAAAACCGGGAAAAGGCGCTTTCGCTGATTCGGGAAATCGAAGAAAAGCGCCCCTCCCTGGATTTCCTCATCGACGGGGCGGTGGTGAAGGTGATGGATCAGCACACCCGGCAGCTGATGGGCTACACCGATAAATTCCCCCGCTGGGCGGTAGCCTATAAATTCGCGGCGGAGGAAGCCACCGCCACCCTGGAAAGCGTCACCTGGGAATTGGGCCGCACGGGCAAGCTGACCCCCCTGGCCCACGTGTCTCCCGTGGAATTCGCGGGGGTCACCGTGAAAAAGGCCACCCTCAACAACATGGGCGATATTCAGCGCAAGGGCGTGACGCTTGGCTGTACCGTATGGATCCGCCGCTCCAACGACGTGATTCCCGAAATCATGGGCAAGGTGGACGATGGGGTGGAGGGCACGCCCATCCTGCCGCCGGAAAAATGCCCCGCCTGCGGCGGGCCGCTGACCTGGCGCGGGGCGCATCTCTTCTGCCTGAACCGGGAAAGCTGCCGCCCCCAGGCGGTGGCGCGGCTTGCCCATTTCGCCTCCCGGGACGCCATGGATATTACCGGCTTTTCCGAGAAAACCGCCGATCTATTGTATGATAAATTGGGCGTCCGGGACGCCGCCGACCTGTATCATCTGACCGTGGAGCAGTTGCAGGGCCTGGACGGCTTTCAGGATAAGCGCTCCCAAAACCTGATCGACGCCCTGGAGGCCAGCAAGCATTGTCCCCTGTCCCGTTTCCTGCTGGCTATCGGCATCCCCAATATCGGCCGCCGCACGGCACGGGATTTGTCCGCCGCCTTTACCACCCTGGAGGGCGTCATGAAAGCGGACATGGACGCGCTGCTCGCTATCGACGAGGTGGGGGAGATCGTGGCGCAAAGCGTGATCGACTTCTTCTCCTTCCCGGAAAACCAGCGGATGATTCAGCGGCTGCTTACCGCCGGGGTCGCGCCCCAGACGGAAGCGAAAACAGCGGGCGGCTCCCTGAACGGCGTCATTATGGTAGTCACTGGCACTCTGCCCACCCTTTCCCGGCAGCAGGCGGAAGCCCTCATCCGGGAGCATGGCGGCACCGCGTCCTCCTCCGTCAGCCGGAAAACCAATTACGTGGTGGCGGGGGAAAACGCGGGAAGCAAGCTCACCAAGGCCCAAACCTTGGGTATACCGGTAATAGACGAAGCGGAATTGCTGCGGATGGCCCAAAACGGCTGAATTGGTATTCCTATCAAAAACACTTGACAGGCCCTTGATTAACAGTATAATTTGTAGAGGAAGGCTTGCGGAAACCTGTTATTTACTGTCGAAAAAGCCTTTTGAAAGGGGAGAAGCGGAACTTGATCAGGACGGGCGCGTGCCGTGTGGAGCATTGGAGCGATAAGACCATGAGCGTGATGCGGGAAAGGCAGCTGGAGGCGTGTCAGGATCGGCTGTACCGCTGCCCCGCCAACGGCATTTTTGATACATTGTGCGAGGACGAAGTACAGACCCTTTACGCTTTTTCTTATTACGCGAAGGAGTTGCGGCGCAAAACGCCCAACCAGCAGGAGCTGAAGGAAACGGTGCTGCGGAACGTGGCGTTGGAAGCCTGCTATCTGTCGCCCGGTGAGGATAATCTCGTCAAGCGCATCCTGCGGGGCGGGGGAGAAGCGTACCTGGACGATTGGGATGAAATCAGCGCCGCCGAAGCGCTCATTTCCCGGCTGTGGTGTTCGCTGCAGATCGAGGATGAGGATTACGCCCGGCTGGTGCTGGCCCCGGAGCTTGTGGAACCCATCACCCAGGCCATGACGGATCCCCAGTATACCCGCATCCGGGAACAGCTTTTCGCCTTTGACGCAACCCTGCACAGCCTGCTGTATTTATCCGGCTTTCTCCACGCCTCCGTACCGCTGACCCAATTTTTGCTGCAAAAAAAGAAGGAATCGGACGGGCAAACGTCCCTGATGATCGGCCGGTATCTGCGCGCCGCTTTCGATTATACGGAAACGGCGGACGGGGAAATGCTTTTGCTGCATCCCGGCCTTGCCGACCCGGAGCATCTGCTTTCCAGCCTCGCCAAGCTTCCGCCCATCGAAATCCAACTGACCCGGGAAATGATGCTCGGCGGCATGAACGGCGTCTTGGCCGAGGAAGTGGCTTCCTGCGAAGCCATGCGGGGGGTGCTGGTGGGCGCGGTGCGGCCCGAATACGATGAAGAAGAAGTGCTGGAGGACCTGCGCATGATGGCCAAGCAGGGGGCCAGCATCGCCGAAATGCGGGAGGTGCTGGAATCCATGCTGTGCGTGCTGCCCACGCCCCGCATGCTGAACACGCTCAAGCAGCTGCATCTGCACACGGTGCGGTGGATGGGCATGGCTCCGGCGGTCGTCAACTGATGAACGTTTACGAAGCCACTGTGCCCGCCTGCGCGGAGGGCATGCAGGCCGCCCGCTACATCCAGCAGGCCATGCCGCTGCTGCCCGCCCACGCGGTGCGGGACGCTTTTTCCCGCCGGGACGTAAAAATGGATGGCAAGCGCGTGGGGAAGGATGAAACCGTCGTTCCCGGCGCACAAATTAAGCTTTTTTCCGGCTTTACGGTGGAAATCCCCGTGGTTTACGAGGACGAAGCCGTTCTTTTGCTCAATAAGCCCGCCGGGATCAACTGCGACGAGGACGTTTGGGGCGGCATGACGGTTCTTTCCCTGATGACGCAAAGGGCCGGGGGAGATTACCTGCCCCGCTTATGCCACCGGCTGGACAATCCCACCAGCGGCCTGCTGCTGCTCTGCAAGGACGAGGAAAGCGAAGCGCTTTTGCGGGACATGTTCGAGCAAAGACGGCTTACGAAGATTTATCAATGCCTGGTCAGGGGGGAGATGCGCCCCCGGGAGGCGGTCAGGGAAGCGTATCTTGTCAAAAACAGCCGGGAAGCCACGGTGCGCGTCGTCACCCACGAAACGCCCGGCGCGCTGCCCATCGCCACCCAGTATGAAACCATGGAATTTGACGGGAAAATCTCTCGCCTGCGCGTGCGCTTGCTCACCGGGCGCACCCACCAAATCCGGGCGCATATGAGCTTTCTTTCCCATCCGATCTTGGGCGACTATAAATACGGGGATCGGAATTTCAACAAAGCCATGAAGGCCAGCGGCCTTAAGCTCTGCGCCACGGAGCTGACCCTGTGCCCGGAAGGCAAGCTGTCCTATTTGAAAGATCAACGCTTTGCCATCCAGCCGCCTTTTTGAAAAGGAGAATCGTTTCATGCCGCCCATCAAGCTGATTGCGACGGATATTGACGGAACGCTTTTGAGTCCCCAGCGGATCATTACGGAAAGAAGCCTGCGGGCCATTCGCGCCGCCCGGGAAAAAGGGATCACGGTGGCCATCGCTACCGGGCGCTTTCCGGAAAACGCCTATCTGATGCTGGAGGATTACGGCCTGCGTCTTCCCATCGTTGGGGTGAACGGAGCCAGGATCGTGGATGAAGGCTTGCGGGAAATCGCCAACCATTCCATGGATCCGGAGGCTGTGCGGGAAACTATCGGCGCGCTGATGAATCTGGGGTCGGACTTTTTTATTTTCGGCGATCACGCCATATGTACTTCCACCGTGGAGCGTAAGCACCATTCGGAACTGTCCCGGGGGGACAGGCTCAGGGAAATGGGCTTCCGGTATTATCACGGCAGAGAAGAGGTAGCGGATTTCGTTCAGCGGCATACGGTATACAAGTTCTTTGTCTGTGACAACGTGCCGCTGCCCATCGTCCGGCAAGGCTTGGCCGCCGTGCCCGGTGTCGACCTGACGCAGTCCTGGTTCAACAACATTGAAATCATGCCCGCGGGCATTGATAAGGGTCGGGGCGTGCGGGATATGGCGGAATCCCTGGGCCTTTCCATGGATCAGGTGATGGCCCTGGGCGATCAGGACAACGATATTCCCATGCTGAAAGCGGCGGGCTGGGGCGTGGCCATGGGAAACGCCAGCGAGGAAACCAAAAGCGCCACCCGCTTCGTCACCGCCTCCTGCGCGGAGGAGGGCTTCGCCAAGGCGCTGGAAACCTACGCGCTGTAAAAGGAGGACGTTATGGATCAAATCCGTTTGGAAAAACTGACGAGGGACACGGTTGACGACGTTTTGAAGCTTAGGGTATCCAAAGAGCAAAAATCGTTTGTGGCCAAGAACAGCGACAGCATCATCGACGCGTATTTCGCCATGACGGAAGACAAAAAGAGCGTTTATATTTTCGGGATTTATAACGGAAAAAAGCCAGTCGGCTTTCTGATGATCAGTTACAATTGCGATTGGCGTGAAAACCTTGATTTTGCCAAGAACAGCTATTATATCTGGCGGTTTATGATTGATCGCCGGTATCAGGGAAACGGTTACGGGAGAGCGGCGCTGAAGCTCGCCATTGACTTTGTACGCACCGCGCCGTGCGGAAAAGCCGAGTATTGCTGGCTTTCTTATGAACCGGAGAACGAAATCGCAAGAAAGCTGTATCTTTCCATGGGCTTTGAAGAAAAACTGGAGCTGTGCAAGGAAGACGAAGAAATACCGGCTGTGCTGAAACTGTAAAAATGATATGAAAACGCCTCCGTTCCCGAATATGGGGAATCGGAGGCGTAATCAATTGGCATTATATCAGATGCTTCTTTTTTTGCCCATGAAGCAGCAGGCCAGGGTGCCGGGGCCGCAGTGGGCGCCGATGACGGGGCCGACCATTTGAATGCGGATGTCCTTGATGGCGGGGATATGCTGGCGCAGCATTTTTTCCAGCATCTTGGCTTCTTCCTCCACGTCGGCCTGCATGATGATGACGGTTTGATCCTCGGGATGCTCGATGTTCTCCGCCGTGCGGTCCACGATGGTGCGAATGGCCTTTTTCCGGCCCTGCACCTTTTCCGCCGGATCCAGCTTGCCGCCCTTGCCCATGCAGATGATGGGCTTGATGTCCAGCATGGAGCCGAAGAAGGCGCTGGTGGAGGAAATGCGGCCGCCCCGGGCCAGGTATTTCAGGTCGCCCACCGTCAGCCAGGCGTGGGCGCGCATGCGGTTATCCAGCACCCACTTTTCCACTTCCGCCATGGATTTGCCCTGCAAATACAGGTCGTGAGCGCCCAAAACCAGCAGCGTCATGGGGGCGGAAATGCTCAGCGTGTCCACCACGTAGAATTTCCGGGTGGGATATTTCCGGAGCAGCTGTTCCCGCGCTTCAAAAATGTTGTTGATGGTAGAACTCATCTGGGAGGAAAAAGCGATGAAAAGCAGGTCTTTTTCCTTTAAAATGGGTTCAAAGTATTCAAGATAAGCGTCCGTGGGCAGGCAGGACGTATTGGGCGTGGCGCCCGCCCGCATCTTGTCAAACAGAGCCTTTTCCACGCCGCTGCGGCCGTTATCGTCAAAGTATTCCTGACCGTCCAATGAATAAGGCATCCGGACGACCGGGATTTTGCGTTCATCCGCGATAGAATACAGCAAATCGCTGTCACTGTCCGTCATGAATACATAATCCTGGGGCATAGGGGAGTCCCTCCTTCGTTTGTTCGTGAGCCATACTTATTATACAGGTTTCATCCCAAAAAATCAATATATTCACAGAATTTGAGAAATATATCATTGCGCCGCCGTATCGGCCATTTTGCGCTTCATCGGAAAGAAAAGATACGTGAAAGGCGTTCCTGCACAGCATCGGTTCTGCCGGGTTTTGTCCTGTCGGCGGGATATGTCCTGCCGGGGGAGGAACCGCAATTTGGGGCGGAAACAGATAAAACTATTCGCAAAAGAAAACTTTTACGAATAGTTATGGACAAAAGGCGCCGGATATGGTATAATGATTAGGAAAACCGAAGGTTTTCCGGGTCGCCGGGCAAGCGAGCGAAGCGAGTTGCGCAGCACGGCGACAATTATGGTATAATGACAGCGTAGCCGGACTTTGCACACGCTTAACCACAAAATCACCG
>JAFSNT010000115.1 GCA_017443295.1 Clostridia bacterium | reverse complement strand
CTGCCCTCTGGGCCCGCGTGAATAGGCGCGCCGCCCGCCGCGCTGCCGGAGCCGTCCTCCACGATCATGGCGCGTACCTTATCCGGCAGGCTGTCCGGCGAATAGCCAAATTCCATGGAAACGCCGCCGTCCGTTACGGACATAGACACGTGCTCCAAGTTATCGCCGATCTCCTTCCGCCAGCCCGGCTTTCCCGGCGCGCCGCCATGGGTGGTGCGCTGTACCTCCCGCTTCATGTGCTGGAGCAGCCTGCGGCCTTCCAGCTCCGCCGCGTTCAGAGACTCTCTTTGCAGGATTGCCAGAAGCGCCCCTTCATTCAGGGCAAGCCGATTGCAGGGATTCTTCACGGTTCATCCTCTCCGGCGACCTTCCGCGCCATGAGGTTTAGGATGCCATGCTCCTGGGATACGTCCTATTCCGTGCCCACGATGTCCACGATCCTGTATCGGGAGTGGAGCAGCCGGAATTCGTCGCTGACGCGGAGCCGCTTTGTTCTTTCGTTCCACTGCACCTGCACTGTCAGCAGATGATCCGCGCTGATGCCGGGAATGTTGTAGCCCGGCGCGTAGTCCGGCCTGCCCGCGTATTCCGAAAAAACGCAGGGAATGGACGGTGCGATCTCATCGTCATAGGCTTCCCGCACCAGCATTCCCCGGCTGTCCACTTCCTCCGGGATCATTCGGGTAAAGGTGAGCATGGCGTTGCACACGATGGCCTGGGTGGTCTGGTTGTTGGGCATATCCTGCACCTGCCAGTTGAGCATGAAGATGCGGCCGTCCTCCCGGATCACGATATCGCCCTTGCGGATGCGCACGTCGTAGCTGGTTTTGAAATTGGAGTTGGCGTCCGAGTTGCCGATCTTGGACTTCCAGTTGATGGAGAAGTACAGGGCCCGCAGATAGATGGGCTCATACCCCTCCGCGTCCTTGGCGTACCAGTCCCGGATCAGCTCAAAGGTATAGTTGGCGTGAGCCACGTCCGTGTTGAGCCAGTCCTTAAAGTCCTGCTCCTATGTGGGCGGTATATAGAACTTCATACCGAAAGCCTCACAGCAGGGTGAACCGCACCATCTTGTAGTACAGGATGCGCTGCCGGTTCAGCAGCTCCGCGATGGTTTGGCTCAGGTTGGCATAGGGCTTATCCGCGTTGGTAATGGTCATGGCGTCGGTGGAATAGCCCACGATGCGGTTCACGTCGCTCTGCACCTGCCGGTAGAACCCGATTTCCGCCGTGGTCAGCACATACTCATACTCGTCCGCGTTCAGATCGATATCTTCGGTCAGGCTGTACTGAAAGGCGCGGCCGGTCATGACGTAGAGATGCCGGACCGCCTGCCGGGCGATGTCCCGGTAATCCTCATCCACCATTTCCAAAGGCGTCTGCTGCCATTGGGTGCGCCGCTTCTATTCGGCGGCCAGCCGCTCGATATCCGTCATGACCCTTCACCTCACTCCGTTTTCAGGAATTCACGCTCAGGCAGTCGGTCCTGAAGCAGTTGTAGCTTGCTGGCGGGCAGATCCATTTCTGCCGCCACATCGCAGATGGCGTCCAGCAGATAGCCTTCCTGAATGCCGTCAAGCCACGTCTTCATTTGGGCGGGACGCAGGCTGAGCTTTTTCCGAATTTCCTCCGCGTTCAGCACCGGCGTTTCCATGTCCTCAATAAAGCCCTACTGTACCGCAAGGTCTCTGTTTTCCAGGCGCAGCTGCTTTTCACCCGCAAACAGCGCGGGGGCGATGCTGGCGCAGTATTCGATCTCGTCCTGGGTCAGGGGGGTGAAGGTTCCAGGATAGATCACCCGTTCCATGCCGCTTTGCAGGATCAGGCCGATAGCGTACTTCCGGTCATTGTATACTCTGATTTTCTCCATGCTTCATCCTTTCCGGGGGACGGCGCGGAGCCGTCCCCCTGCTTCATCAGGTGGTGCTGTCCTTGTAAACGCTCATGGTGGGCGTTTTGCCGATCACAATGCCCGCGCCGAACCACTGATCCAGACGCACCTCATAGGCCAGGTCGTCGATATTGGTGGCTTCGGTGGACTGCACGTCGCCCTCGAACAGCACCTTCAGGGGCCGCATGTCCGCGGACGCGGCGGCGGGCAGGATGTACAGCCGCTTTTCGTCGATCACGGGGGTCACGTTGTCTTCCTGATAGGGGTTGATCAGGTTGATGACCTTGGCCCCGTAATATGTGCCGATGAGCCCGGTGCGGTTGACCTCCTCGATGATAGAAGGCGCGAACTGCTGGGTGGCCGTGGCGGCGGTAAAGCCGGTCTGCTCCGCCAGCTTGCTGACGATGTAAATATCGCCCAGCAGCGCCACAGCGCCGGTGCGCATCCAATGCTGGAGCATGGGATTCAGCACGGATTTGACGATGCCCGCGCCGGTGCCGTAGAAGGGCGCAGACCAGTTATCGGAAGCGCCGTGCAGCACGCTCTGGATGTAGGCGATTTCCTTGGCGGACATTTCATAGGCGGCGTCCCGGATCAGGTCGGCCATCTGCACCCTGCCGGTGCGAAGCTCATACAGGTTGATCACAGGCCGGGCGGATACCGCGATGGTATCCAGGGTGACCTGCTTGTGGGCGATCTTGCTGCGGGCGGGGGTAGCTCCCTTGGCCTGAAGGAACGCCTTGATGCCGTCAATCTTCACACGGAAGGCGGCCTTTTCGCCGTAGTTCACGTGCTTGGTGTCCGCCACATGGTTCAGCCAGTCGGTGGTGGGCTTCACCATTTCGTTGACCGTAAAGCCTACCAGCTGGCCGATCAGGTACTTGTTGTGGGGCGTGGGATCGGCGGCCTATTCAGCGATCAGCCTGCCAGCCTTTTCCGCCTGGTCGCTGTCCACGCGCTCACCGTGGGCCTGGGCAACGATGAGCTTTACCAGCTTGGAATCATTCCGGATCTCAATGGGATTCATTCTGCATCACCTCAGTTCGTTTTCTTGGCGACCGTGCCACCGGAAGCGGGCTGTACGGTATCGCCGGCGGAAAGGGCGGCAAACAGCGTGCTGTCCACAGTCATGATGACTTGCTCGCCGGGAAGCAGCCGCTTCATGCGCACATACTTGCCGGTGGGCAGGGTGTAGTCCGCTTCGTTCCACTCGGCGTTCTCGTCCACTTCCCACTCGTTTTCCACGAAGTACACTTCATCCGTGCCAACCGCGGTCACGTTCTACCGCAGGGCGGGATTGCCCCACAGCTCGGTCTTTTCCTCCACCCGCAGGAGCGTATCCTTGACAGCGGTGACCTTTTTGACGCCATTGGCGGTGATTTCCACGAAGACGCCGTTGATCAGCGCTTCGCCGGACAGGTTGGCCCCGTCGTATACGTGGCCTGCCAGCTTGGTTACATATCCGGCCATTTTACATTCCTACTCTTGTTCCGATCAGGCTTTTGCAAGCAGAACTT
>JAFSNT010000114.1 GCA_017443295.1 Clostridia bacterium | reverse complement strand
TGCTGTGCTGTGCTGTGCGAGAGTACGCTTAAATTGCATAACTGTCAAGCCCTTTTCTGTATTTTTTCCGTTCTTTCCGTATGAACGAGAATCCGTTTGCGCTCACTCCTTCCCGACCCTTGCACAGAAGGAGACATCTTTATTCAACCATATTCCGTCCCGTAAATCCACTGAAACCTGTTTCCTTTTTGCTTAATTTGTATGAGGATTCGCAATACTTTCGTAATAATACGCAAAATGGTAACAGCGCTTCGGGGTTCCAAATCATGATCCCCCGAAAGGCCGCTTCCCCAACGGACGTTACACGAACTCCGCGCCGTGTTTTATCATTTCGGTGCGGATCAGGCGGCCGTCGTTCAGGCCCAGGGCGGCGGCGATCCCGGCGGCCTCGCCCAGCGCCCGGCAGGTGGGAATGATCCGCAGGGAGGACTGGGCGATGAACTCTGCCCCGATGTTCCTTCCGGCCACAAGCAGATTATCCACGCCCTTCACGATCAGGCTGCGGAAGGGAATTTCATAATACTTGCGCGGTTCGTCCTCCTTCCGGGCCAAATCCTGGTTCACCAGCTTCCTGCCGTGTACGTCCACGGGATAATTGGTCTGGGCGATAGCGTCGTCGAACTTGCGCCAGAAAAAAGCGTCTTCCGTTGTCAGCACGTATTCCGTCACGGCGCGGCGGCCCTCCCGAATGCCCACCATGGGGGAGATCTGCGCGATATAGGCGTGTTCAAACCCCGGCAGGCGCTTTCGGTAGAAGCGCAGATGCCGCAGGATGCGCAGCTTGCCCTGCACCTGAACGGCGCTCTGGTTCTCCGCGCTGGTAATATCGTCGATGTCAAAGAATTCGGGACAGTTGAAAGCGATCACGTCCTGACGGCCCGGCACGGTGAAAAACTGCCAGTATAGGGCGTCTTCCCGCGACAGCTCCCCGTCCTCCGCCGCTTTCTGGAAAAGGGGGTTCAGCTTCCAGCTTCCCTGGCCGAAGGTGGCCGCGCCGTCGTAATTTTCGGGGCGCGGCGCGTTTGGCGTGCCGCGAATTTCCGCAAGGAAGCGCCAGAACCGATCCGTGTCGATGCCGCCGATCATGTAGCGAAGGGAACAGGGCTGGTTCCGGTGGTTTTCTTCGTCGCCATGCATGGTGGCAAGGCCCGCGAAATGGCACACCAGGGCGTCGCCCGTGGCGTCGATATACCGGCGGCCCGCCCGCACGGTGCTGCTGCCGCTGGCGTTGCTCACGTTCACGCCGGTGATATGGCCGTTTTCCCTTTCCACCCCCGTGACCATGGTGTGGTAGAGCATTTTCACACCGCGTTCAAAGAGCATTTCTTCCAGCACCACCGACAGCATGACGGGATCGAAAAAGCATTTTTTGTCCCCGTCGCTTGCGTTCTCCCGGCGCAGGCGGTCGATGATCTCCAGCCCGATATAGGAGCATTGGGGCCTGCCGGGAATGCCGGGGGACATGAGGGGCGTGACCAGCCCCAGGGCGCTGCTGCCGCCCGCGCCGCCAAACTGCTCCACCGCCAATACCTTCGCGCCGCTGTCCGCCGCGGCGATGGCCGCCGCCGCTCCGGCTGTTCCCGCGCCCAGCACCACCACGTCATATTCCACCGTTCAGCCCCTCTTTCGTTTCGTCTTTTCGGTTTTATTCGTCAAGCCGCGAGAAAAACCCTGCATGGGACGAGTCCATGCAGGGCGTTTTCAGTGATATTTACACTTTCAATTACACGCAGCCGTGGGCCAGCATAGCGTCGGCCACCTTGAGGAAGCCCGCGATGTTCGCGCCCACCACGTAGTTGTCCTTCTGGCCGTATTCTTCGGCGGCGGCGTCGATGTTGGCGAAGATGTTTTCCATGATGCCCTTGAGCTTGGCGTCCACTTCCTGGAACGTCCAGGCGAGGCGCTGGCTGTTCTGGCTCATTTCCAGGGCGGAGGTGGCCACGCCGCCGGCGTTGGCAGCCTTGCCGGGAGCGAACAGCACGCCGGCCTTTTGCAGGGCCAGGGTGGCTTCGTAGGTGGTGGGCATGTTGGCGCCTTCGGCCACGGCGAGAACGCCGTTGGCGATCAGGGCCTGCGCGCCTTCTTCGTTCAGTTCGTTCTGGGTGGCGCAGGGCAGGGCGATGTCGCACTTGACCGTCCAGATGCCCCGGAAGCCCTCGGTATAAGCAGCGCCGGGCACGCGGGCGGCGTATTCCTTGATGCGGCCGCGCTCCACCTCTTTGATCTGCTTGATCACGTCGAGGTTCACGCCGTTTTCATCCACGATGTAGCCGTTGCTGTCGCTCATGGCGATCACCTTGCCGCCCAGCTCGGTGGCCTTCTGGGCCGCGTAGATGGCCACGTTGCCGCTGCCGGACACGACCACCTTTTTGCCCTCGAAGGACAGGCCGTGCTTTTTCAGCATGGCGTTGGTCAGGTAGCAGAGGCCGAAGCCGGTGGCTTCCTTGCGGGCCAGAGATCCGCCGTAGGAAAGGCCCTTGCCGGTGAGTACGCCTTCATACAGGCCGGTGATGCGCTTGTACTGGCCGTAGAGGAAGCCGATTTCCCGGGCGCCCACGCCGATGTCGCCGGCGGGCACGTCTTCATCCGCGCCGATGTACTTGAACAGCTCGGTCATGAAGCTCTGGCAGAAGCGCATCACTTCGTTGTCGCTCTTGCCCTTGGGGTCAAAGTCGCTGCCGCCCTTGCCGCCGCCGATGGGCAGGCTGGTCAGGCTGTTCTTGAGTACCTGTTCAAAGCCCAGGAACTTGATGACGGACAGGTTCACGCTGGGATGCAGCCGCAGACCGCCCTTGTAGGGGCCGATGGCGTTGTTGTACTGCACGCGGTAGCCGCGGTTCACCTGCACCTTGCCATTGTCGTCCACCCAGGGCACGCGGAACAGGATGGCCCGATCCGGCTCCACGAAGCGCTCCAGCAGGCCCTTGTTTTCGTATTCGGGATGCTTGTCAAAAACGGGACTGAGGGCTTCCAGCACCTCGCGCACGGCCTGCAGGAATTCCTTCTCGTGGCCGTTGCGTTCCACCAGACCGTTGTAAACCTTTTCCACATAAGCGTTCATATCGTTTGCCTCCTTGCAAAGAATTGTAAAACCACGGTGCATATTATACAAAACAGCCCGGCACTGTGCAAGCGGCGAGCTGTTTTTTGCTTGTATTTCGGCTGTATTTATGCTGTATTTCCTGAATATTCCATCACCGCACGGCGTCGATCAGGTTCTTGTAGAAATCCACCGCGCCGGGCAGGCAGGAAATGCCGATGGTTTCGTCGATGCCGTGCATGCCCTTCATTTGCATGGGGCCGTACACCACGGGAGCAAAGCGTACTATATTTTCGCAAATGTCCTGATAAAAACGGGAATCGGTGGCCCCGGTCATCACATAGGGGCTGCTGGGGCAGCCGGGGAAAGTGCGCTCCACGGTGCGCTGAACCGTCTGAAATGCTTCGCAGTGAATATCCACGGGCTGGGTGTAATCGTTGGCGATCACCACGTCCATGGTCAGCTTGTGCTTATCCGCCAGCTTTTGCAGGATGCGCAGGCTTTCTTCCATGCCCTGATGGGGAATGAAGCGAAGGTTGGCCCCCAAGGTGGCTTCCTGGGGCAGCACGTTGAAGGCGTCGGAGCCGGACAGCATGGTGAAGGCCGCCGTGGTGCGGATCATGGCCCCGGCCTGGCTGCTGATCATGGGCAGCACTTGCAGCAAAATCGGGCGGAACAGCCACAGATTGGAGAAAATCAGCTTCATAGGGAAGGTGGCGTAGGGAGCCAGGGTTTCAAACATAGCCGCCACTTCCTTCGGCAGCTTCCGGCGGAACACGCGCCTGGTTTCCACTTCGTTGACGAAAGCGGAAAGCCTTGCGATGGGGGAATGGGCGGGGGGCGTGCTGGCGTGACCGCCGTCGGACTTGGCGGTGAAGCGCACGTTGGCCCGGCCCTTTTCAAACACGCCGAGCATGGCGAAATTGCCCTTGATGCCGCCCATGGGGTCGGTAATGACGCCGCCGCCCTCGTCGCATACCAGCCAGGGCCGCACGCCGCGCCGTTTCAATTCATTTACCAGCTTGGGGCAGCCGTCCCCGGACCATTCTTCCGTACAGGAGGAAGAAAGATACACGTCGTTTTCCGGCACATAGCCCTGCGCCAGCAGTTCTTCCACCGCCTGGAAAAAAGCCATGACGGAGCATTTGGTGTCGGACGTGCCCCGGCCCCAGATCAGGCCGTTTTCGATATCGCCGGAGAAGGGGCAGTGCTGCCATTGCCCCTCGGCGGGCACCACGTCCTGGTGGCTCATAAGCACCAAAGGCCTATCCGAAGATTTTCCCTTCCAGAAAAACAGCAGGTTGCCGTCGATCTCCGTCTTTTCCAGACGCGCATGCACCAGGGGAAACAGTTCTTCCAGAATTTTATGGAAGCCCAAGAACTTTTCCCGCTGGTTCGTATCGGGCACGGACACGGTATCGTACTGCACCATGAGGGACAGCTTTTTCGCCAATTCCATGGCCCGCTCCGGGTCAGGCTTGGGGATATAGGTGGATTTCTTGGAGGGAATCAGCAGGGTGCGCACCACGGCAACGAGCAAAAGCACGATCAGCAGGCCCAGCAGGGTTAAAATCACCCACAGCACAGCCATGGTTTACGCCTCCTTCGCGGCCCGGCGGTACTTGATATAAGCCAAAGCAATCGCCAGCGCGCCGCTGGGGATAATCATGAAGCTGGTGGAAGAGGTGAGGGAGGGCACCAGGGTGAACAGCACCGTCATCACCGTCAGCGGCACCAGGGCCAGCAGGGGACTCTTGCGGAAATACTTATACGCCATGGCCCCGAACAGGGCGGGCACCACGTTGGCAAAGGCGGGCTGGAGGGCGGGGCTTTGCAGCACGGGCTGCAAAGGGATCATGAGCAGCACGCCCAAAGCCAGCACCAAAATGGTCACAAGAGAGGACGCGGCGATGGACAGGGTGGAAATCACCTCGTTTTCCGCCGTGCCGGTCTTGGCGTCCACCAATTCCTTTGCGTTGACGGCGCAGGGGATTTTCATGTTGATCAGGTTTCCGGTGATAAAGGCCAGGTAGCTGCCGCCCGCGCCGAGCATGGGGGTGTACACCAGAAATTCCACCACGCTGCTCACCGTCCACACCAGCCCCACGGAGAGAAAGCCTTTTGCGGCGGCCTGCATGTCCGGCATGGCGCCCAGCACCGCGCCGATCACAAAGGGCGCGCCAAGGAGCAAAATCAGGGTCAGCACGGAAACGGCGCGGCCCAGCCGGTGGGTGGATTTGAGGTACTTTTCATAATACGCTTGATTGTTCGTCATTGCTTTTCCCCCCTTATCCCACGATCACCGCCGCCAGCATGCCGCACAGCATGCTGCCCGCGATGGAGAAGTTATCCAGCCACGCCATGTTCTTCTTTTCGGCCAGATAGGTGAACAGGGCCATCACCAGGGCCGATACCCCCGCCGTCAGCAGGGGAGACCAGTCCCCGGCGAAGGAAAAGGCCCCGCTGCCGGAAATGAACGCGCCCAAATAGCTGCCGATGTAGGCGCTGACCATGCCGATGAACATGGCCGCCATGGCGTGGTCGCCGAAGCCGCCCTTTTTCTTCTCTCCGGCGTCCTTGCCGCCGCCGTTTTGCAGGCGGTTCAGATACCGGCGGTTAAACAGGGTGGACAGCACCATGCCCCACATGATGCACACGCTCATGAGCAGGGCGATGGTGGAAAAGGCCTGGGCCGTCATGGGATCGCTGCCCAAACGGATGCCCAACTGCTCCGCCGCCGCGCTTGCCACCTGGGTTTCATAATGAAGCGCGCCGATGACCGACAGGCGCAGCCAGGGCCAGGGCGTGCCCAGGCTCCCGCTTAAGGCCAGCACCCCCAGCAGGATGCCCACGCTGGGCAGCAGGGAAAAGGTGGCGCTGGAAACCAGGGCGCGCTTCATGCGCACAGTGTCCATGCCCAGCGCTTTGCCCGCACGCCAGGCGCGTACCAGGAAAACGACGCATACCACGGCGATAAAAGCGACGATGGCGCCGCAGATCAGATACAGCGCCCCGCCGTTCAATTGCTCCAAAATCGACAATGCCTTGAACCTCCTATACTGCAGAAATCCGGAACATTATACCATTGATGCATCGAAAAAACAACAAGGTGCAAAAATCGCTTTTTTGTGCTACAATAAAGCGGGAGGGGAAACATTATGCAAGGGAAAAAACGCGAAGGATACGTGTTTGATATATATTTTCCGCCGCTGGGCCAGCGCATCATGAAAACCAGCCTCGCGGTGTTCATTTGCCTCATGTTTTATTGGCTGCGGGGCTACCGGGGCGGGGAAATGCCCGCGGAGGCGTGCATCACCGCCATTATCTGCATGCAGCCCTACGTACACGACACCGCCGCTTACGCCAGGGATCGGTTTATCGGCAGCTTCATCGGGGCGTTCTGGGGCCTGGTGTTTCTGCTGGTGCTGCTGATTTTCCCGACGCTTGGGAAAACGCCGCTGCTGCTGTACCCCATGATGGGCGTGGGCGTGCTGATTTCGCTGTACAGCGCGGTGGTCATGCGCCGCCCGGACACGTCGGCCCAGGCCGCCATCGTGTTCATCTGCGTGGTGATCGCCTATCCGGAGATCGAAGCGCCCTTGCAGCAGGCTTTTCACCGGATGCTGGACGTGCTGGTGGGCACGGCGGCGGCCATCGGGGTGAACGTGCTGCGCTGGCCCCGGGAAAAGCGGAGGGACAAGCTGTTTTTCCTGCGCACCCGGGACATCGTGCCCGATCAATTGGCCCAAATGCATTCCGCCGTGCTGTTCCGGCTGAATTATCTGTTCAACGACGGGGCGAAAATATGCCTCATGTCCGAGCATGCCCCGGCGTTTCTGCTGTCCCAGCTGGGCAGCGCCCGCGTGAACGTGCCCCTGATCGTCATGGACGGGGCGGGCATCTACGACGCCCAGGAAAACGAATACTTGGCCGTGGAGACCCTGCCGCCCGCCTCCTCCGCCTGGCTCATGGAAAGGCTGAACGAGCTGCACGCAAGCTATTTTGTATACACCGTACACAATCACCGCACCTGCATTTTCCACCAGGGCAGGCTGAGCAAGGGGGAAAAGCTGGTCTTTGACCGCATGAAGCGCTCCCCCTACCGCCATTATCTGGAGGGCGACAGCTTTGACCCAAAGGAAATCGTCTATATCAAGGTGATCGCCGCCACCGTGGAAACGGACGGCATTCTGGTTGCCCTTCATGACGCCCTGCCCCATTGGGGCCTGCGGGCCGCCATGCGCGCCCAGGCGGGCCTGCCCGGCAGCGGCAGCCTGTATTTCTATTCCGCCGACGCCACCATGGAACGGGCGGAAGAAAGGCTGCTGCGCATGCTGCGGGAAAAGGAAGCCGATTTGCAGCCCGTGGAGATGTTTTCCGCCACAGGCTACCGCACGGAGCATGACGCGGTGCATCTGGTGCAGGAGCTGGGCAAGAGCTACGAGCCGGTGGCGCTTTTCGCCCTGCTGGAGGGCTGGAAAAAGCGGCGCAGCGGCTTGAAGTAATGATAAGAACAGGCCCCGGAGCGTCGGCTTCGGGGCCTGCGTCAAAAGGATATTCAATTGCCCATGCTGTGCAGCTCCGCGTCGTCGATCTTGCCCCAGGCCCCCGCGCCGTCGCATTGGACGTGGATGCCCACGGTCAAAATATCCCCTTCCCGCACGGGAATGCCCTCGATGATCGGCGTATTCCATACGTTCCATTGGGTGACGGTGGCGGGCACGGTGTACACGGTTTCCCCGTTGATTTTCACATAGCTGTAAATATCGGTGATGCCCGCGTCGCCGCCCTGGATGGAAATGGTATAGGCGTATTTTCCCGCCGGCAGATCAGAAACATCCTGCTCCAAATCGAAGTTGACGCTGTTGGCCCTGGCGGAATAGAAATGCCAGTGCCAGGAGCCGGTCATGGAGTCGATGGGCTTATTCTCGGCGTACAGCTCGTCCGACCCGGCGTAATCGACGGCTTTCCACATGCTCTGGTCTTCGTCCTCAAAGCTGCCGTTGGAAAGATAATTGAACTGAACCAAATGCAGGTTCAGCACGGCCTCCATGCCCTCCGCTATGCCGCGGATCACATGCACGCCGGGGCCTTCCGCTTTCAGCAGGGCCGCGGGAGGGATATTATTCCAGGAAACCGGGATTTCCTGCCGGGAATTATCGTTCATCACGGCGGTCACGGTATCGGGCAGAACGATGTCCCCGTTGATATCGCAGTACAGCGCCGCTTCCTCCAGGGCGGCCACCCGCAGGGCCGCTTCCACGCCTGTTTTCACCAAGTTAAACATGGCGAGAGAGGGCAGGGCGTGGCCGGAAAAATCGAACAGGGCCTGATTGTCGCAGGCGCTGCCGCCGTAATACTTGCCCGCGTCGTTGGGGTCGTATTCCCCGGCGTAGCTGGCGGCCCAGCCGGAGCCGAATTGCTCCCATTTGGCGTGATTTTCTTCCCAGGAGGCGGTGCCCACCGGCACCCAGGCCCCTTCCCAGTAGCACACGCCGATGCCGCCCACGTCCGCCATAGCCTGCACCACGTCGGCAAACGCGTTCACCTGGCCCTGCACGGTCAAGGGATAGGGCGGGTATTGCATGCTGCCCTCGCCGAAGCTGTTGCCGCTCAAATCCCCGTCCGCCCCCGTCCAGGCGTAGCTGGTTTCCATCACCATCACCTGTTTGCCGTAGGTTTCCGCGATTTCGGAAAGCACGGCCTTCAGGTTGTCCAGGGAACCGTGCCAGAAGGGGTAATAGCTGGAGCCGAACACGTCGTAGTCCAGGCTGTTACGCGCTAAATTCGCGGCCCAGGAACGGTAGGCGTCCCCGTTTTCCGGGTTGGAGAAGTGGACGGCGACCAGCGCGCCGGGGTACACCTCCCGCACCGCCCGGCTGCCCGCGCTCATGAGCGCGCAAATGTTAGGCCATCTTTTTTCGCCGCACAGCGTGCCGTTGGTTTCGTTGCCCAGCTGCACCATGGCGACGGAAACGCCCGCGTCCCGAAGTTTCAGAAGGCAGTCCCGGGTATACGCTTCAACGGCAGATGTCTTTTCGCTGATCTTCATGCCCTTCCAGGCTTTGGGAACCATTTGCTTGCTGGGGTCGGCCCAGAAATCGGAATAATGGAAGTCCACCAGCAGGGGCAGGCCCGCCGCCGCCGCCCGTTTGCCGATTTCCACAGCCGTATTGATGTCGCAGTTGCCGCCGCCGTAGCCCCGGCCCTGGCTGTCAAAGGGATCGTTCCATACCCTGACGCGGATCAGGTTCACCCCGTTTTCAGCAAGCAGTTCAAATAAATCCCGTTCGCTGCCCGCCGCGTCGTAGTATTTGACGCCGGACGCTTCCTCCGCCAGCACCGAGGACACGTCCATGCCCATGAAAAAGCCCTCCGGCAGGTTTTCCACCCGACGCACGAACAGGGCGTCTTCCTCCGCCATGCCGGGCAGCGCGCAAAGCAGCAGCGCCGCCGCCAGGAAGACCATACATTTTTTGAAACTCATGACGATTTCCCTCCTTGGTATGTTTGCATCCGCATTCCCTCTTGCGGGAACGCGCGGCATTGGTTACAATAGAAAAAACGAAGGGGAAAGGGGAGATAAGCTTATGCTTTCGCCCAACGTACCGGAAAGCCTGACCGAAGCCATGCTGGAGGAAGCCATTTCCCAGGCCGTGGAAGACGGAACGGACGTGGAAGCCTGCCGCTTCTACGGGGACAGCTTGCCGGAGATTCCGGGGGAGGTGCTGGAGTTTTCCGGCTGTTTCTTTGAAAAATGTACGTTCCGGCCCTGCGGCGCGGAGCGGCTGGTGTTCGTGGACTGCGTGCTGGAAAAATGCGATTTAAGCGGCATGCGATTTGAAAAATGCACCTTCCAACGGGTCAGCTTCCGGAACTGCCGCATGACGGGGGCCCAATTTACGGCGTCGCCCCTCATGAACGTGGTTTTTGTTGGGTGCCTATTGGATTACGCGGGCTTTGCGGAAATCAAGGCCCAGCATGTGCTGTTTTCGGAGTGTATCATGAAGGAATGCGGCGTTTACCGCTTCCGCTGGCAGGATTGGGCGCTTCGCGCCTGCAACCTGAACCGGGCGGAGATTCGGGAAACGATCTTAAAAGGCCTGGACGTGACCTCCTGCGAAATCGAAGGGATCGCCGTGGATCTTTCCTCGCTTCGCGGCATGAAGGTGAACCGGGAGCAGGCCATGGGCCTTGCCGCCCTGCTGGGCCTGGTGATCGAGGATGCCTCACAGCCATTATAGCAAAAAAACAGCGGCGGGAAAAGGGAATTTTTGCCGGGCTTCCGTGAATGCCGAAAAAACCCGCATTTTGGACAAATAGCGCATTGACAAAGGTACAAAAACCCGCTATACTTTCCACGGTTCATCTTTAAGGCGGTACAGAGAGACCGGCAAGAGACGATGGAACGCTTTTGCAGTCATGGGCGCGCGGCGCTTGTGAAGGGTTCTGCTCTGTACGGGCAGGCCCTTTTTTTCTGGGTATTAACGCTTCGGCGTTGATATAAAAATCATGGACAGGGGGAGATACCAATGAAACTTGTCTACGACGTTGCCGACAAACCGCCCATCAAAAAGAATCTGATCTACGCTTTCCAGCAGCTGCTGGCTATCATGGCCGCCACATTGCTGGTGCCCATCCTGGTGGACGGAACCGGCGTTTACATGAGCCAGCCTGCCGCCCTGTGCGGCGCGGGCGTGGGCACGCTGTTCTATCTCTACATCGCCACCAGGAAAAAGAGTCCCGTGTTCCTCGGTTCCTCCTTCGCCTTCATCAGCCCGCTGTGCGGCGCTGTGGCCTTCGGCTTCTTAGGCATCTTCTTAGGCGCCGTGTTCGCGGGCCTGGTGTATGTGATCATCGCCCTCATCATCAAGAAGACCGGCTCCGCCTGGGTGAACAAGCTGCTGCCTCCCGTGGTCATCGGCCCCACCGTGGCCCTGATCGGACTTTCCCTCTGCGGCAGCGCGGTGAACAACATCAACAACACTGCCGCCGGCAGCTATAACCTGATCGCTATTCTGGTGGGCGTGATCGCCTTCCTGATCACCGTGTACGCTTCCACCAAGGGCGGCAAGGGCATGAAGATGATCCCCTTCATCATCGGTATCGTGGGCGCTTACATCGTGGCCCTGATCTTCACCTTCATCGGCAACGCCGCCAACATCGACGCCCTGAAACTGGTGAACCTGGCCGCTTTCGACAACATGCAGATTTTCAAGGTGCCGCGCTTCACGTTCCTGGGCATCTTCGGCGCGTATCCCGAAGCCACTAACAAGATCGCCTCCATCGGCGACGTGATCAGCATCCTGGTGCTGTTCGCCCCCGTGGCCTTCGTTACCCTGGCCGAACACATTGCCGACCATAAGAACTTAGGCTCCATCATCGAACGCGACCTGATCACCGACCCCGGCCTGGACCGCACCCTCATCGGCGACGGCGTGGGCAGCATCATCGGCTCTTTCTTCGGCGGCTGCCCCAACACGACTTACGGCGAGTCCGTTGGCTGCGTGGCAATCACCGGCAACGCTTCCATCAGCACCATCGCCATCGCGGCGGTGTACTGCATCATCCTTTCCTTCTTCGATCCCTTCGTGTGCTTTGTGAACTCCATTCCCTCCTGCATCGTGGGCGGCGTGTGCATCGCGCTCTACGGCTTCATCGCCGTCAGCGGCCTTAAGATGCTCCAGCCCGTGGATCTCAACGACAACCGCAACCTGTTCGTTGTGGCGGCCATCCTGGTGCCCGGCATCGGCGGCCTGACCCTGAACTTCACCCACATCACCGTTTCCTCCATCGCCGTGGGCCTGATCCTCGGCATCATTGTGAACGTGATCTTCAACAAGCGGGATAAGGCGGGCAACTAAAGAACATTTCACCTATCCCGGTTGTTGCACGGGGAACAAAGCAATTTTTTACCTGAAAACCTGAATCCCGAATTGCTTTTCTCGGAAAGGGGTCTGGGGGAAACCGCTCTTTTGGCCGCAAAAGAGCGGTTTCCCCCAGTTGCGTGAATCGTAACTTTTGCCGCGCGGCGAAAGCGAACGCCGCGCGGTATTTCATTTGACAGAATCAGGAATTTATGCTATCATGCTTTCACTGGCTGAAGCCGGTCTTGGGTTCGCAGAAGCGGGCTGGAACCTTGATTTGGGTCGGAATAAAAACGGTATCATGAAGGTGCCGAAGGCGTGTGGCTTCCGGCCCCTTTTTCTGTTTTCGGATCGAAAAAAGGAGGAAATGACCCATGAAAAACCTGAAAAGAATCGCCCTGCTTGCCCTGTGCCTGTCCTTAGTCCTGACTTCCGCTTCCGCCGCCACCTTTACAGACGCCCACGGAAACGTGATCGAGCTGGATGAAACCCTGGAAGCCTATGCCTCTTGCCCGCTCCAAGGCGCGGATGACGCCGCCCGCAAGAGGGAGACCAACTTAGGCGACCTGTGGGCCGACGCTCTGCGCTGGTTCGCCGTGTCCGGCAGCATCAACGCGGCCTTTGAAGAAGACGACTTGACCGCCGGGATCACCGCCCTGGACGTGGACGCGGAGCATACCGTGGCCCTGTGGAATGGCGGCAACCTGCGGGCCGACATCCCCGAAGGGAAATTCGGCGCGGAAACCCTGGCCCAGGTGCTGCCCTATCCCAACAAAGTGGCGGTGGTGTACATGACCGGCGCGCAATTGGTTGAAGCGCTGGAAGCCGCCTCCCAGGGCCTGCCCTACACCGAGGAAACCGCCGCGACTTGCGCCGCCTTTATGCAGGTTTCCGGCCTCAAATACACCGTGGACACGGGCAAGGCCTACGATAAGGGCGAAGCCTACGGCGACAACTGGTTCAAAGCCGCGTCCCTCTCCCGCGTGACCGTTACCGAAGTGAACGGCCAGCCCTTCGACGCCGAAGCGGTGTATGCCGTGATCACCAGCAACGCCAACTTCAACGGCATGGATTCCTCCTATATGTTCAAGGAAGCCGCCCAGTTGAATGAGCGCAGCACCATCACCACAGCCGTGGTGCGGGATGTGGTGTGGCAGTATCTTTCGGAAGTGCTGAACAACGTGATCGGTGAAGATTACGCCGCACCCCAGGGACGCATTACCATCGAATAAACAAAGAGGAGGGCGGCACAGTTGATACGTGAATTGGAGGCCATACGGCGGGAGCTGGAAAAAGTGATCGCCGGAAAAACGGATGTGATCGGCAAGATTTTAACGGCGGTGATCGCCGACGGGCATATCCTGCTGGACGACGTGCCGGGGGTGGGCAAAACCACCTTAGCCGTGGCCCTGGGAAAGGCTCTGGATTTGTGCTGCCGCCGCATCCAATTCACCCCCGACGTGCTGCCCTCCGATATCGTGGGCTTTTCCCTGTACGATAAGGAAAGCGGGGCGTTTCTGTACCGCCCCGGCGTCGTAAACGGCGCGAACCTGCTGTTAGGGGACGAAATCAACCGAACCTCCAGCAAGACCCAGTCGGCACTACTGGAAGCCATGGAGGAAAAGCAGGTGACGGTGGATGGGAATACCTACCCCCTGGAAAAGCCCTTCCTGGTGATCGCCACCCAGAACCGGGTGGGCATGGCGGGCACCCAAGCCCTGCCGTATGCTCAATTGGATCGCTTCATGGTGTGCCTGACGGTGGGCTATCCCGATCACGCCGCCCAGATGGACATGCTTCGCGTCCGGCAGACCGGGGAGCCGCTTGCTGAAGTGCAAAAGGTCATGAGCCGGGAAGAACTGCTGACCATGCAGCGGGAAGCGCGGCAGGTAACGGTGAAGGAGAGCATTTTGGATTATATCACCCGGCTGTGTATCGCTTCCCGCACTCATCCCTGGATCGACGTGGGCGTCAGCCCCCGGGGCGCGCTGCATATCCAGCGCATGAGCCAGGCCCGGGCCTATGCCGAGGGCCGGGATTATGTGACAGGGACGGACGTGCAGGCCGTGTTCCGGGACGTATGCGCTCACCGCGTCGTTTTAAGCCGGAAGGCCCGGGCGGAGGGAGTTGCGGCGGGACAGGCTTTGGACGCCCTGCTCCAGGATACGTTAAACCCCGACCGGGGTGAAAAAGCATGACGCTTCGCAGGGCGGGCTACGCGTGCTGGCTGCTGGGGTTGGCGCTTCTCTATTTCTTTGAAAACAACACGGGCACCCGGGCGGTGCTGCTGGCTTCCATCCTGGTTCCGGCCTTTTCCGTATGCTGTGCCGCCCGGACGGCGAAAAAAGCAACCTGCCGCCTGACCGTGCCTGAAAGCGCGGAAAAAGGGGAAACGGCTGTCTGTGGTTGCGCTCTTTCCGGCTCCTGGACGGCACTCGGCTGCGTCCTTTCCTGCCGGGTGCGGTCAGAGAATGTAATGACCCACGAAACCGGCGCATGGGAGATCAGCGGAGAAGCAGCTTTTTCCGTAAACTGCTCCCACTGCGGCACGCTGCATATATTGGCCGACGAAGTAAATGCCCGGGATTGGCTGGGATTGTTTTGTTTTCCCTGCAAGGCTTCGGAGAGCGCTTCCCTGCTGATTCTGCCTGACCTGTATCCGGTGCGGGTACGCCTGTCCGCCGATCTTTCCACGCTCCGCCAGGAGGAACAGCCCGGCCAGATCCGGCGGGACGGCCCGGTAACGGAGAACGGCGGCGTGCGGGATTACGCGCCCGGCGATCCGGTTCAGCGCATCCATTGGAAGCTGTCTGCGAAAACGGACCGGGTTCTCATTCGGGAAGAAGAGCGCCCTTTGACGGGGAGCGTGCTTTTGCTGCTGGAAACATCGGGATATGACATTGCCCCCGACGATATGGACGGCGCGGCGGAAGCGCTGCTTTCGGTGAGCCGGACATTAACGGAAGAAGGCGTTGCCCACAGCGTTTCCTGGCAGGATCGGGGCGAATTGCAAAGGATGGAAATAAACTGCGCCGAAGATTTTCTTGTTATGCGGGACGCGCTCTTAGCCGCCGAATCAGTTGAAAACGGGGAAAGCATCGGCACAGTGTTCAGCCGGGCGTACCCCGATTTCCGGGCGGATCAGGCGGTGATTTTCAGCCCCCGGCCTGATGCGGATGGGATCAGCCTGCGGGAAATGGGCGATGTTACCCTGGTTTTGCCCCGGCAGGAAGCTGGAAACCCCGATATCCGGGTGGTGTGCGTAAGCCGGGAAGAACCGGAGCTTGCGTTATGAGGGATCAACCATGAAAAAGAGATGCACAGCCAAACAAAAAGCGGTCTGTTTTTGCTCTGCCGTGATGGTTGTGTGTCTTTTTTTGCTTTTTTTCCTGCCTCCGGCGCGGTTGAGCGCTCTGGCCCTGTGCAATCAGCTCTTTGCCGCCAGCGAACGGGTGAACGCCTACGCCTACGATTATTTTCCAACGCCTGAAAATCAGTCCACGGCCCTGGCGTGGGCGCTGGCCGTGAGCTTTATCGTTAGTTATTTCGGGCTGGCCGTTTCCCTGCGCAGTCGGCTTTTGCTGCTGCTGTTTGCCGGATCGGCGGCGCTTTCGCAGGCGTATTTGGGCCTGTCCCTGCCCGCGTGGGGCAATATGACGCTGTTTTTTGCGATGGGCCTTTGCATCGTGCTGTTTGGCGCTCCGAAAAAAAGCGCCCTGCCCTTTGCTGCCCTGGCGCTGCTGGTTCTTGTGATTTCGGCGGCGCTTTTGCCCGGCGTGGACGCGGCCACGGAAAAACTGTCGGAAGCCGTAAGGGATGCTTTGGCCCTTGTGGCCCGGCAGGAAGACGCCCTGACCGGCGAAAACCGCGATTCCGCCCTGGAAACCCGGCACATGAACAGCCGAACCCTCCTGACGGGGGAGGAAAAAGCGTCGCCCAACCGGGAATACCGGTTGCTCACCGTGGAGGAACAGCAAATTTCCCAGCCCCGCTGGATCGACTATCTGAAAATCATTCTTCTCTTGTTGCTGTCGGCGGCGGTGGTGGTGCTGCCCTTTGCGCCGTTCCTGTATATGAACGCCCGCCGGAAAAAAGCCCAGGAGGCCCGGCGGCTGTTTCAATCGGATGATCCGGGGGAAGCCCTCTGCGCCATGTTCCGCCACGCGGCGAAGTACCTGGAAAACGGGGGCTGCGGCGGGGGAAACCGGCCCTATTGCCAGTGGACGGAAGCGTTTCCGGAGCGTTTGCCCGAAAGCTATCGGGAACAGTTCGCCGCCTGCGCCGCGCTGTTTGAGGAAGCGGCGTACAGCGACCATCCCATTTTGGAAGCCCAGAAGGAGCAAACCCGGCTGTTCCTTTCGGAAACGGAACGGATTTTCTTTGACGAGGCGGACTGGAAGGAAAAGCTGCGGCTGAGGTACGAAAAATGCCTGCACGAATGAAAAAATATCTGCTGCTTCTCTCGCTGTGCTTGGTGCTGACGGGCTGCCGGGCGCGGATCATCCAATCGGTCCCTTTGGACGCTGAAACGGTCGAATCCGCCGGGGAAAACGCGGGAAGCGGCCAAACGGAAACGGACGCGGGGGAAAACCGGGATCGCACCAGGGAAAACCCTCAGGCCAAACAAAAAGAGTTTGATGAAAACGCCGCCGTGGAAATCGTGGCGGGCACAGACCGCGCCCTCCACGGCCCCGGCGAGGGCGAGGGGGCTTATACCGCCGTGGACAGCGGCCTGCCCGCCGCCCGATTGAACGCCGACGTAAAAGAAACCGCCCGGCAGACCGTGGCCGCGAAGGAATCAGACCGCATGGGCACGGCAGAGGACGCGGAAATGGCCGACAGCGCGTTCCGGTATTATACGGTGCTGCTGAAAGAGCGTTCCGAATCCCTGTACGTTTGCAAACGGCTGAACCTGTACTGGGAGACTGCGGAAGACCGCGTGACCGTATACAAAACATCCGACGAACACCAATTGATCCTGGACGCGGGGGCCTACGACGTATCTGCCCGCCTGCTTCCCGAGAATTTGAAGGTGGACGACGGCTGGGTGTGCCGGAAAAACCCCGAAATCATGGTGAAAATCGTGCCAAAAAGCATCCTTGGCGGCGGCGTGCTGAGCGCGGCGGCGGCTTCTTCGGAACTGCAAACGTTCATTTCCCGGCCCGGCTGGCAGGAGATAGACGCGGTCAAAAACAAAAGGGTGCTGCTGCTTTCCCAGGATATGCTGGAAGCGCCCCATCTGCGTTTAGCCGCCGGGCTGGTGATTGCTAAAGCGGCCAACCCCGAAGTGTACGCCGATGTGGACACAGCGCAAGCCTTAAAAGCGCTGACCGAGGAAGCCACGGGCATGGCGGGGGAAGGCGTCTATTACTTCTCCATGAACGAGCTGTAATTGCCGGGAAGGAAAAGCATCATGAACACAAAAAAGGGACTTTCGTCCCGTCAAATCCGAAAAATGACCTATGCCGCCCTGTATTTGGGTATCGCCCTGGCGCTGCCCTTCGTTACGGGTCAAATTCCCGAAATCGGAAAAATGCTGTGTCCCATGCACATCCCTGTGCTGCTGTGCGGCTTTCTGTGCGGCTGGCCCTGGGGGCTGGCCGTGGGCTTGATCGCGCCGCTTTTGCGCTCCGTGCTGTTCGGCATGCCCGCCCTGTTCCCCTCCGCCGTAGCCATGGCCTTTGAGTTGGCCGCTTACGGCGCCGTTTCGGGCCTGCTGTACAAAGCGCTTCCCAAGATGAAGGGCAAGGTTTATATCGTGCTGATCATCGCCATGATCGCGGGGCGTCTGGTATGGGGCGGCGCGCAGATGGTTTTATCCGGCATCATTCACAGTGAATTCACCCCCGCCCTGTTCCTGGCCGGGGCGGTCACCAACGCCATCCCCGGCATCGCGCTGCATCTGGTGCTGATCCCCGTGGTGGTGATGGCCATGGAGCGGGCGGGACTTTCTTTGAATGGTCAGTAGCTTTTTATCCGAAGCGTTGAAACGAAAGCCTTTTGAAAGAAAAAAGTGAAAAGTTGAAAGTGAAAAGTGGAATGATCTATCGTTGACCGTGTTTGCTGACAATCGGCAAAGCGCTGTCAATATAAAATTTTCACTTTTCACTTTTCACTTTACACTTTCCCAACCGCACACGGATGGTAATTGTTCAATTATAGGGTCAATAGTCCTTAGGCTTGGGTTTAAAGCACACCGCCGCAAGAAAGCCGAAAAACACGGCGGCGGCAATGCCTCCAGCGGCGGCGGAGACGCCCCCGGTAAAAGCTCCTAACAGCCCCGTCTCCTGCACGGCGGAAATTGCCCCCTGGGCCAGCAGGTGCCCAAACCCCGTCAGGGGCACGGTGGCCCCGGCGGCGGCAAAACGCACCAGGGGCGCGTACAGCCCCAAGGCGCTGAGCGCCGCCCCGGCGGTGACGTACAGCACCAGAATGCGGGCGGGGGTCAGCTTGGTTTTCAAAATCAGCATTTCGCCTAAGACGCACAAAAGCCCGCCTACGACGAACACTTTCAGATACAGCAGCATCAATTTTCCCCTCCTTCCAGCGCCACCGCGTGGGCCACGCCGGGAATGGTTTCGCCCTGCTGGCTGACGGTGGGGCTGAGCAGCGCGCCGGTGGCCATGAACAGCACCCGCCGCCATGCCCCGCTTTTCAATTTTGGCAGGATGGCCGCGCTCAAAATGGAGGCGGAGCAGCCGCATCCGCTGCCTCCGGCGTGTACGTCGTCCTCCTTGTGGAAAATGCTCAGGCCGCAGTCCATATATTGCCCTTCCAGGAGCGGATAGCCCCGTTCCGCCATGAGTTCGTGCAGGATATCCGCGCCCACCCGGCCCAAATCGCCGGTGATCACCCGGTCATAATCCCCGGGCTTTCTTCCTGTATCCAGGAAATGGCGACTGAGGGTATCCGCCGCGGCGGAGGCCATGGCCGCGCCCATGTTGTTGGCGTCCCGGACGCCCATATCAATCACCTGGCCCACGGTGGCGTGGGTCACATGGGCCAAAGCAGCTCCTTCCTCCGTCAGGAGGCACGCGCCCACCCCCGTCACCGTCCATTGGGCGGCGGGGGTGCGCTGATTGCCGTATTCCAGGGGGAAACGATACTGCCTTTCGGCGGTGCAATAGTGGCTGCCAGCGGCGCAGAGGACGGGGGAGGCGTAGCCGCCGTCCACCAGCATGCTGCCTAAGATCAGGGATTCCGCCATGGTGGAGCAGGCCCCGTACAGCCCTAAGAAGGGAATGGACAATTCTCGAGCGGCCAGGGAAGCGGCCATGATCTGGTTCAGCAGGTCGCCGCCCAGCAGGGCCTGCACCTGTTCCTTTTCGATGCCCGCCTTTTTGAGGCACCGCTCGCAGGCCTCCTGAAACATGGCGTGTTCCGCCTGCTCATAGCTCTCCTGGCCGAAAAGCGCGTCCTCCAGCACCAGGTCAAAGCCCTCGGCGTGAGGCCCCCGGCCCTCCTTGGGTCCCACAACGGCCGCGCTTTCTAAGATGCGGGGACGGTTGGGAAAAACGACGGTGTGATCGCCCGCGCGATGCAGCGGCATAGCGATTCCTCCTTTTTTACCAGCGGATGAAATAGTACAGGACGCCCACGATCACCGACGCGCTGACGCCGTATACCAGCACCGGCCCGGCGATGGTGAACAGCCGCGCCCCGGTGCCCAGCACCCAGCCCTCCGGCTTAAATTCCATGGCGGGGGAGGCCATGGCGTTGGCAAAACCCGTAATGGGCACCACCGTGCCCGCGCCCGCGTAGCGGGCGATGCGGTCGAATACCCCGACGCCGGTGAGCAGCGCGGTCAAAAACACCAGCGTGATGGACGCGAAGCTGGCAGCGGAGGACGCGGTCAGCTGAAGCCATGCCGTGCCGATGTCCGTAAGGGCCTGGCCCAGCACGCAGATACAGCCGCCCACCCAGAAGGCGCGCAGGCAACCTTGCCCCAATTTGGATTTGGGGGTCAGCCGCGCAACCAGCTCCGCGTAACGCTTCAGCGCTTCTTTAGCGTCCGGTTTCATATTTTTTTCCGCCATGGTCGGCACTCCTTTCATATCGGACATGGGGCAGGGCCGCGGCAGGCTTCGCGCGGATCTCCCGCATGCCGGGCCGGGGAAGATAATTCAGGGGAGAGGGGAAAGAAGGAAGGTTCATAGGAGCCTCCTGGTTTTGATTTTTATCAAGTTTAGAGTTGAGATTTGAGAGTTGGGAGTTGAGAGTTGAGATTTATTTTAGATAACTTATTTCTATTATCTCAACTCTCAACTCTTAACTCCCAACTCTGTTTCTTACCCGTTCATCAGTCCATACACGATCACGCCCGCCGTTTTTCCCAGGGCCAGTGCGGCGGCGGCGTAGCGCATATCGGCGGTAATGGAAAGGCGGTCGAAGAACACCGGCACCACCTCCACCGCCTCCGCCAGGGCCGAGCCAAGCATGCCCACGAACATGCCGCCCAATACCATGGCGCCCATGCCTAAGAAATCCGGCAGGAAACCGGCGGCGTGAACGGTGCCCAGAGCGGAACCGACGGCCAGGGCGGCGGCGCACAGGCGCATATTGGCCCGGATGTTCAGGATATCCGTCAGCCGCATGGGCAATTGCAGCATCATCCACAGGGGCGCGGCGCATACGCCCACCGTAAGCCCGCCCATGAGGCCCAGCAGCACCGCCGTCATGGGGTCAGCCCCGAAACCTGCTCGGCGGACTGTCGGTATTCCTCCAGCTTGATTTCCAGCGGGGCCACCGTGCGTTTCCGGCCCAACAGCGCGTAATACAGCGAAACGCCGATGAACACCCCCGCCGCGTAGGGCGCGGTGATCAGCCAGGCGTTTTCCGCCTGTCGGCCCGTGATCAGGCGGTACAGGGACTGCTGGGCGTCCATCATGTTCACGTCGGCGTGAAACCAGGTGATGGCCAGGGCGCTGCCCGCCATGAGGATCAGAAAAGCTAAAATGGTGCGCAGGACGTGGGTGCGGCTGCGCTTGCTTTCCGGCACGATATGCACGAAGCACTCCGAAGGACCCAGCACCGTAAGGTCTTGGCAGACGCCGATCACCGCCTTCACCAGCGCCATGGCGGGAAGCCGCCACACGCCCTCGTTTTTCGTGCATTCCACCGGCAGATCCATCACCTGCGCGCCCTGGGCGTCCAGCGCGTCGGCGATATGGCGCACCAGCAATTGCTCGCCGGGCTTTACGGCGGTTCGGGCCTTCAACTGCAAATACAGCAAACGCATCACCTCATCCTGTTTTTTCACAGTCTGTCCAAACAAGCGGTTTTTTATTGCAAAAAAGTCGAAACAAAACAAAACCCCGGCTGATGTGAGCCGGGGCCTTTGCTGTACAGGATATTATACGGGGGTGTTTACCGCGTCGATCAGCGCCCGGCGCATGCCGGAAACAACGCGAATAATGTCCGGGTCGAAGTGGGAGCCGCTTTCGGAAATGATCAGATCCAGGGCGGCGTCCGGGGTCATGGCGGGCTTGTACACCCGCACGGAAACCAGCGCGTCGAACACGTCCGCCACCGCCATGATCCGGGCGGGCAGGGGGATATCCTCGCCCTTTAGCCCGGCGGGATAGCCCGTGCCGTTCCACTTTTCGTGGTGGGACACGGCGATATCTTCGGCGATTTTCAGGAAAGCGGCGTCGTCCTCGAAGGTGGAGAAAATGTTCCGGATCACCTCACCGCCCTTGGTGGAGTGCTTTTTGATTTCCTCAAATTCCTCCGGCGTCAGCCGTCCGGGCTTGAGCAAAATCACGTCGCTAACGGCGATTTTGCCCACGTCGTGCAGCGCCGCCGCGTTTTCGATTTCCTGGATCACATGATCGGTCAGGTAATCCTTGTACTGATCGCTTTTCTGCATTTCCCGCGCGATCATGCCCACGTATTTTTTGGTGCGGATCACGTGCTCGCCGGTGCTCACGTCGCGGGTTTCGATCAGGGTGGCCAGGGCGTCGATCACGCGGGTCTGCAGGCTGTTCTTGCGCTCCATTTCCTCCTGGACTTTTTCGGCCAGGGCCGCCTGATCCTCCAGCATTTTGGCGTTGCGCCGGGTGATACCGGAGGCCAGCACCGCCACCGCTGTCACGCAGATCAGGCGCGGCATGGCGTAATGCCAGAACAGCTCCTTCATCCGCTGGGGCGTCGCCAGGGCGACCCGTTCGACGCGGGTGAGCAGATTGGGGTTTTCCGCAGCCTTGAGCATGTTCCAATCCGCCAAGCCGAAGAAGAAACCGCCGTATACGCTGACCACCACCAGCAGGGCCGTGCCGATCAGCGTCCACAAAAGCAGGCGTTTTTGATTCCGGTACTGGGCGGCCAGAATGGGCGGCAGCGCCAGCAGGATCACCGACTGAAAGGTGAGGGCCGTACACAGGATGCCAATGCCCAAAAAGGCGGAGGAAATGGCCAGGTATTTGAACCAGGATTTTTTCAGAATGGTATCTTCCCGGCGCGGCGACTGATCGTGAATCAAATAAACCAATATGGGCAGACCGAACAGAATCGTGCCCGCCGCCGCGCACAGCCGAACGGCGGCTTTTTCAGCCGTGAAGATGCCCAATTCGGTGAGGCTCTCCGTCGCCAGCATCAGCAGGAGCAGAACGGCAAGGCATTTGATGTTAAACAGGTTTACACGCGCTTCCGCCGATTCGTAAAGCGCCTTTCGTTCTTCTCTCAACGGTTCCGCTTCCATGCGGCAGATTCCCCCTCGTATTAGATGTGTTTCGGCCGCGTATTTCAAGAACGCTTTAACGAAGGCAGGAGGTAGGAGTAGGAGGTATGAGGTTTATTTTGTGTTTACAAAAACCCAATTATGTTGCCGGGTTCCTTTTGCAGACTATATAAAACTTCCTACCTCCTACCTCCCACTTCCTACCTGATCTAAAGTGTTCTTTCAATCCCGGTCAACCAAACAGATACGCCGGTGCGGCGGCTTTCAGGGCGTCCACCTGATCCAGCTTTTCCCAGGGCAGGTCGATGTCCGTGCGGCCGAAGTGGCCGTAGGCGGCGGTCTGCCGGTAGATGGGGCGGCGCAGGTTCAGGCGCTTGATGATGGCGTCGGGCCGCATGTCAAACACTTTTTCCACCAGCTTGGCGATTTCTTCGTCGGGCAGGATGCCGGTGCCCCGGGTGTTCACCTGGAAGGATACGGGCTGGGCCACGCCGATGGCGTAGGCCAGGGCGATTTCGCACTGACGGGCCAGGCCGGCGGCCACCACGTTTTTGGCCGCGTGCCGGGCGGCGTAAGCGGCGGAACGGTCCACCTTGGTGGGATCCTTGCCGGAGAAAGCGCCGCCGCCGTGGGGGGCGTAGCCGCCGTAGGTGTCCACGATGATCTTGCGCCCGGTCAGGCCGCTGTCGCCCGCGGGGCCGCCCACCACGAAGCGCCCGGTGGGGTTGATGAAATACTTGGTATCCGCGCTCAAAAGCTCGGCGGGAATCACCTGCCTGATCACGTCCTCGATCATGGCGCGCTCGATTTGCTCATGGGTCACGGCGTCGTCGTGCTGGGTGGAAATGACCACGGTGTCCACCGCCACGGGCTTGCCGTCCTCATACACCACGGTCACCTGGGCCTTGCCGTCGGGGCGCATCCAGGGGCAAATGCCGGTCTTGCGCACCAGCGCCATGCGGCGTGTGAGGCGGTGGGCCAGAGCGATGGGCATGGGCATCATTTCCGGGGTCTCGTCGCAGGCGAAGCCGAACATCATGCCCTGATCCCCAGCGCCGGTTTCGTTTTCTTCCGTGGAACGGGTTTCAAGCGCGTCATCCACGCCCTGGGCGATGTCGGGGGACTGATCGTGTACGGCGGTCAGCACGGCGCAGGATTCGCCGTCAAAGCCCTTCTTGGCCCGGTCGTAGCCGATTTCGTTTACCACCTTGCGAACGATGTCCGCAATGGGCACGTAGCCCTGGGTGGTGATTTCGCCCATGACCAGAATCAGGCCCGTGGTGGCGCAGGTTTCGCAAGCCACCCGGGAATAGGGGTCCTGCTCCAGCAGCGCGTCCAGCACGGCGTCGGAAATCTGGTCGCAGATTTTGTCCGGATGCCCTTCGGTAACGGATTCAGAAGTGAATAATGTGCGCATGGTCTCGTCTCCTTTGTTTTTGGTTTGGGATCAGCGAACGGCGAAGCCGTTTCGCGTGTCGCCGGGTCCCGTATGGGTACACGGCGACGATCCATTCTGAACACCGTCCGGGCCGCAAAAATGCCGCCTGTCAACAGACAAGCGGCATGAAAAACATCTTTCGTTTGCGCCTTATCTGCCAGCGTGGTGATCACGCTGCTGGAATTAGCACCTTGCGGTTTCCCGCCGGTTGCCGGGCTTCATCGGGCCAGTCCCTCAGCCGCTCTGGATAAGGTATTCAGTTCGGAAAACAGTATACACGATGATTCGTATTCCGTCAAGGAATTTTGAAAAATACTGAGTATTCCTGTTTCCTGAGTAAATTCCCAGAGTAACGTCCACAGTGGAAATTGCGGTAGACGTTACTCTGGGAAGAATTGCAGTAGACTTTACCTTGAGAAAAACGAAAGGAGGTCTACGCAATGATAGACCCGGAGAAACGATGCAAGCATCTGA
>JAFSNT010000001.1 GCA_017443295.1 Clostridia bacterium | reverse complement strand
TGGGATTCTCCCCGCTGCTGATCGCGGAACGCTTAGGCCATGAAAAGGTACAGACGACGATGGATACCTACAGTCATTTATACCCCAACAAGCAGGTGGAGGTCGCCAAGCAGCTCAACAGCCTGATCCCATGAGCAGTACTTGTCATCAAGAACGGTCTGGCTACAAAATTCAGGAGAATGTAGCCATTTTGTAGCCAGTCCAAAACGCAAAAACCCGGAAGTGCCGGTAAAATCAGCACTTCCGGGACAAAAGGATTCTAGAAATCATTATTCCCACTCGATGGTTCCCGTGGGCTTGGGCGTTAAATCGAACAGGACGCGGTTGACGCCGGGGACTTCGGCGGTGATGCGCTGGGTGATGTGCTGGAGGAGAGCGAAGGGCACGTCCTCCACGGTGGCGGTCATGGCGTCGCGGGTATTGACGGCGCGGAGAACCACGGGCCACTCGAAGCAGCGCTTATTGTCCTTAACGCCCACGGTTTTGAAATCGGGCACGATGGTGAAATACTGCCAGACTCTGCCCTCCAGGCCGTTCTTTTTGAATTCTTCCCGCAGGATGGCGTCGCTTTCGCGAACGGCTTCCAGGCGGTCCCGGGTGATGGCGCCCACGCAGCGCACGCCGAGGCCCGGGCCGGGGAAGGGCTGACGGTACACCATGCCGTCCGGCAGGCCCAGCTCATGGCCCACCACGCGCACTTCGTCCTTAAAGAGGAACTTGAGAGGCTCCACCAGCTCAAATTTCAAGTCTTCGGGCAGGCCACCCACGTTGTGGTGGGCCTTGACGGGGCCGCTTTCCAGAATGTCGGGATAAATGGTGCCCTGGGCCAGGAATTCGATGCCCTCCTGCTTGCGGGCTTCTTCCTCAAACACGCGAATGAATTCCGCGCCGATGATCTTGCGCTTCTGTTCGGGATCGCTGACGCCCGCCAGCTTGTCCAGGAACCGGTCCACCGCGTCCACGTAGATCAGGTTGGCGTTCATTTCGTTGCGGAACACCTGGATCACCTGCTCGGGTTCGCCCTTGCGGAGCAGGCCGTGGTTCACGTGTACGCAGACCAGATTCCGGCCGATGGCCTTGATGAGCAGAGCGGCCACGACGGAGGAATCCACGCCGCCGGACAGGGCCAGCAGCACCTTCTTATCCCCTACCTGGGCTTTGATGGCGGCCAGTTGTTCCTGAATGAAGGCCTGGGCCAGGGCGGGGGTGGTGATCCGTTCCATGGTTTCGGGGCGTACGTTATTCTGCATTGCGCATTCCTCCTTTGGTTGCGTCGGCTGTGTCCTTCGCGGGGATGTTCCCTGGAAGCGGCTTTATTATACCATGATTGTCGCCGTGCTGCGCAACTCGCTTCGCTCGCTTGCCCGGCGACCCGGAAAACCTTCGGTTTTCCTAATCATTATCCCTTAACGCCTGCCGCCTTTCCCTTCGGGAGTCGGCAGGACGGCCAACCGCGCTTCGCGCCGGTTGCCTCGTTATTATTGCATAAAAAAAGCGCCCGCGCAATCAAAATAACGGAATATTTTCGATTTTTCCGCCGTATTTCCGAACTTTTTTCACGTATCAAAAAATATCATTCGCATATTGAAAAATACTTCTCTTTTTCTCCCAAATGTGATATACTTTTTTTGTTTGGCGGCAAAGCCAGGCGGAAAGACGAAGGAGGACGGCAATACATGAAGATTTCCGATACCATTCAATACGTTGGGGTTTATGATAAGGATATTGATCTGTTCGAGGGGCAGTACGCCGTCCCCGCGGGCGTATCCTACAATTCCTACGTCATTTTTGATGAAAAAATCGCCGTGATGGATTCCGTGGACGCGCGGAAGACCGGAGAATGGCTGGCCAACCTGGAAGCGGCCCTGAACGGCAAAGCGCCGGATTATTTGGTGATCGCCCACCTGGAGCCGGATCACAGCGGCAGCATCCAGGCCATCGCGGAGAAGTACCCCGAAATGAAGCTGGTCATGACCGTGAAGGCCCTTTCCATGCTGCCCCAGTTCGTGGACGCCGCCCTGGCCGCCCGCGCCGTGGCCGTGAAAGAAAATGATACCCTGAATTTGGGCGTACACACCCTGAAATTCATCACCGCCCCCATGGTACATTGGCCCGAGGTGATGCTTTCCTATGAGAGCAGCGAAAAGGTGCTGTTCTCCGCTGACGCCTTCGGCACCTTCGGCAACCCGGAAACCGATCCCTGGCTGCCCGAAGCCCGGCGGTATTATTTCAACATCGTGGGTAAGTACGGCTCCCCCGTTACCACCCTGCTGAAAAAGGCGGCTGCCCTGGATATCGCGACGATTTGCCCCCTCCACGGCCCCGCGCTCATCGGCGATTTATCCGAATACCTGGGCAAATACCAGGTTTGGAGCAGCTATGCCCCCGAGGAAGCGGGCGTGCTGGTGGCCTATGGCTCCCTCCACGGCAACACCGGAAAGGCCGCCAAGCTGGCGGCGGAGCTGATCAAAGAGCATGGCGTGAAGGTGACGGTGGTTGATCTGGCCCGGGACGATATGTCCTTCGCCCTTTCTGAAGCCTTCAAATATGACAAGCTACTGCTGGCCTGCTCCACCTACGACGGCAATTTCTTCCCCAAGATGGAAGACTTTTTGCTGCACCTGAAAGCCAAGGCCTTCCAGAAGCGCAATGTCGCCCTCATCGAAAACGGCTCCTGGGCGCCCATGGCCGCCAAGTGCATGAAAGCATATTTGGAACAGATGAAGGATATGGCCCTCTGCGAAAACGTCGTGACCATCAAATCCACCGTGAAGGAAGAAAACAAGGCGCAGATTGCCGCCCTGGTGAACGAATTGTTAGGCTAATCTTTCTGGGGGAAACCACTCTTTGGGGGCCAAAGAGCGGTTCCCCCATCTCCTTTTACGATAAAATTGTGTCAGTCGATTTTTCCGACAAAGCGGTAAAAGATTTCGATTTCCTGTTCTTTGAGTCCTTTCATCACTTTGACAGGCTCATGGATCAGGATTTTTTCTATGAGTGTATTGAGAAGCTCAGCCGTCAATTCGGTAGGCGTGCCATACTTCTTGATCAGGCGAATCCACTTTTCCGCATCGGCTGCGGTCTGCTTCTCTGCCGCGATGGACGCTTTCAAGTGTTCGATCTTCGCTTCTGTTTCCTGCTGCTCCGCCTGATACTTCTGCGAAAGCATCCGGAAATTGCTCTCGGAGATACGTCCATCCGTCCAGTCCTCGTAAACCTTCATGAAGCGGCGATCCAATTCCTCTTTGCGCTTTTCGGCCTTTTTCAGCTCGGCGGCCCATTTCCTGGAAGATGCCTTCTGCTCCTGGCTTGTGGCGTTCACCAGTTTTTCCAGCAATGACTGGTCATCCTGACGGGCTTGATACGTCCAATGCTGGATGCGGCTGAGAACATATTGATAGAGGACGTCATACCTGATGGCATGAGAAGTGCATGCTCCGGCGCTTTTCCCATACATCCGGTATGTATTGCAGTTAAAGTAGCGATAGGGAACTTTCTGCGTCGTTTGGAACAGCGCCATGTGCTTTCCGCAGTCAGCGCATTTCAGAAGGCCGGAAAAAATCTGGATCGTTTGATTCTTCATGGGTCTGCGGCGATTGGTGATCTGCTCCTGTACCTGCCAGAACTCATCTTTGTCAACAATGGGCTCATGTGTCCCCTCCACCCGGAACCATACATCCTGCGAATTAACTCTGTGCTTCTTGCTTTTATAGGAGACATTGGTGATGCGATAATGAATCGTATTGCCAATGTAAGTCTCATCTTTCAGAATGCTGCTCACGGTGTTACTGGTCCAGGTATAGGTTTTCTCGGGCGGAGCATCCCGATAGGCGTTGGCGAAGGTGCCGTATCGCTGATAGTCCAGATAGCCGGGAGTCGGTACTTTCTGCATTGTCAGCTCTTTGGCAATCTTTTTCGATCCGGCCCCATGTGCTGCCATATCGAAAATCATTTCCACGATCCACCGGGTTTCCTCGTCGATGATGATCCGGTTCTTCCGTTCCGGGTCCTTCTTGTATCCTATGCGCGGATGGGTGCCGGTGAACTCGCCTGCGGCGTGCTTGGCACGAAGGGCGGCTTTGACCTTCCGGCTTGTATCGCGTGCGAAAAATTCATTGAACAGATTCTTCACCGGCACAATGTCGGAAAGCCCTTTTTCCGTGTCCTCGTTATCGGTGATGGAAATGAAGCGGATTCTCTTCTCCGGAAAGTAGAACTCCAGGTAGTATCCCATCATCACGTGTTCCCGACCGAAACGGGAAAGGTCTTTGACAACGACGCAGTTTACGCGGCCATCTTCAATGTCTTTCAGCATCCGCTGAAAACCAGGGCGTTCAAAGTTCGTACCTGACCATCCATCGTCCACGTATTCGTCCACAATGAAGAATCCTTGCTCGCGGGCAAAAGCGGTCAATACAAGTCTTTGCGTTTCGATGCTGACACTGTCGCCGTAGTTCTCATCATCGCAGCTGAGCCTCATATAGAGTGCGGTATTGTATGGTTGTTTCATTACGTAAATCCTCCTTCTGTTTGAAACAACCCACGCTTACAATACGCCTTGATTATACCATCCCTTCTATCAATCTGCAAGGGTGCGGTACAGGAGATCGTAAGCGTGGGGTATCATCATTTCTTAGGCTGTCTTTTTTGCGGCGTACAGGATCACGTTCTCAAGCAGATCGTTCATGGTATTGCCATGGTCGGCAAAATGCTCGTGAACCTTAATGCACGTATTGCCGCAGTAGTAATACAGGCAGCCGTCTTCTTCCGTGGCATAAAAGGATGTGTTTTCTATGGAAGGTTCCATAGCCTTATAGAAGCCCTCGACATCTTTTTCAAAATCATAACAGTTCCACACGTCTTCCAGGCGATAAATCTCTTTCTCTTCTTTCTTCATTTGATTCCTCCATTATTATTCATGAAAAAGGGCAGGACGGTCAATAGATCGTCCTGCCCTGATGGGGTACCCGGGAAACATTGATATTCCTGGACTTTTTTCGTTCTAAAGGGTTACGTTACATGACTGTTTTCTGGCGCTCCCGGTGGCGGCGCTGTTTTTCCCGGTTCCCGGCCTGTTTTGCCGCTGCTCCGCACTCGACGCAATAGCACTGACGGTTACTGCCGGGGATGAAAGGCTTGTGACAGCGGACGCACTCTTTCCAGCCCTCCCCTGTCTGAGCTTCCTCCCGGAGAATCTCATGCCATACGCCTGTGTTCAGTTCGGATTGTAAGGGAAGAACAGTGGTTAGGAAATAGTCACAATCCACAGCGCCGTCGTGGATCGTCGTATAAACCGGATTGATCACATGGCAAGGGTGATCTTCCGGCAAGCAAGTGCCCTTGACATAATTGGCACACTCTTTCTGCACCAGCAGCTTTGCGCTGCGCATGATTTGATTGTCCTGTTTGGTCATAAAGCTCCTATCTGTTTCTGTTGTCGATATCGCTGCTCTTGCTGTATGTGACGCTGTTCCTCTGCATGTCGGATCGCGCGTTCAGCGGATTCCTCCATCAGCTTACGCAATTCATCCTTATTATGGATTTCCTCAGACATATCTTGAAAGGATTTCTTTCCGTCCTCATACTTGACCGTAAGCGCTTCGGGCAATACCTTCCTTACCTGGGAACGGAAGATTTTAAGCTGATCCATTTCAGCCTTGACTGTTTCCAGTTCCGGCAGCATGGATTCCACTTCGCCCCGGAGGCGGGAGGATTCGGCTTTGAGCGCTTTCTTGTTGATGGGCAGGGTGACTTTCAGTTTGTAAAGCAGCCGTTGAGCCGTCTTTACCTTCTCGATCTCATCAGTGTGTTTTTGCCTGTATTTTTCTTTTGCGTCCTTGAAGAAGATGCCATTGTACTTCTCCAAAATCGGGCCAAACTCGCGGATGGTCTTATCCGCTTCCAAGATGGCGTCAATATCACGTATGCGCTGCTCTTTCGTTTTCTTGGCAGCGTTCAGTTCTCCGATTCTATCGCTGGTTTTTGTCATCAGCACAGCCAGATCGTTGATGGTGTTGATATTGTGTTCCTTAAGAAAAATGATTGTCCGCGAAAGGGTCTGTAAATCCCTTGCGCCCGTTTTGTTCTGCGCGTAGATATTCCAATGCCAGCGCTCCTTTTTCCGCAGGTCATAGTAGGCGAACAGCACCTCATAAAGCGGAAAAGAAGAAGGATCATCAATCTTCTCATGGTCGCTGATAACTTCATTTATTTCTCTCAGCCATTCCGCAAAGGTTTTCAAGGCGCGCTTGATCGCGGCGAACAGGCTATTGATAATCTTCACAGCCCGGTTATGATCGCCCAAATCAGTGCGGATGCCTTTTCGTTCCATAGCGGTTGCGGCCGGGCCAAGATGAACAGTGGGAACAAGTTCAATTCCCTGCCGCTCGTAGGATCGCATATCGACCCTTTCTGCTCTGCCAGCCTGTTCCAAGGCAGCGTTCTGCATGGCCTCCCATTCATGCCGCCAGATTTCACAATTACCTCGGTCATTCCAGCCATCCCAACTAACACAGCGGCGTTTGTATTTCCCGTTGGCTGTTTGGATACGCTCACCGTTTTTGTCCAGGACGAATTCCGTCCGGGTCTTCGGATTCCACTTTCCTTGTTCATTTAAGGATCGCATGGTCAATAAAACATGGGCGTGTGGATTTCCTTCTTTGTCGTCATGAACAGCAAAATCCGCAATCATACCGCGATCCACGAAGGATGTTTGGCAGTAATTGCGGATCAGGTCGATGTTTTGGTCCCGGGTCAATTCCTTAGGCAAAGCGATGATGATGCGCCGGGCGGTCTGGGCTGTGGCTTTTGTCTCGACATCATCCACCGCGTTCCAGAGCGTCGCCCGGTCCCGGTATTTTTCCGGGGCGTTAGGCGGCAGCAGGATTTCTTTATGGACGATCCTTTCCAGATGGTCGCCGGATTTCCATTCGTGTTCATACTCGGAATAAAGCCTATCGCCGGATTGGTAGGCGGCAGCGCCCATAACGGAGTTGCCCTTCACCTTCCCACGGGCGATGACCGTGATGTTAAAATGGGGACACGGGATGTGTGCCTCGCCTCCTTCCTTTCATCGTTCCAATTCAATGTCTTTAGGGGGTAGCCGATGCAATCGGCGCAGGGGGCCGCCCCTGCTGATGGAGAAAAGCCAACAAAAGGCTTTTCTCCATCGAGCTCCCCGCAGGGGCCCTCGGAGAGCGCAATGGATGAACGAAGTTCATATAATTGCGCCCTCCGTAAACTCCGGGTGCTTAGATAGCCGATTCCCCGGCTTCGGTTTCCTCGGCCTTCGCTGCCGCTTTCCGCTTGCTTTCCAGCATGGAATTAAGCCGGGTTTGCACATATGACGTGTTCAAAGCGTAATCCAGGAAGGCAAACACATCCTCATCCGTGAAAAGTTCCGGTTCGATCAGCAGCTTTTCCAGATAGCCGCCACGGGTACACAGCCGATGAGTGCGCTCGTTCCGCGTCAATTCCGCCATCCGTTTTCTAATCTGCTTTTCTTCCTCCTGGGCTTTGTGCAGTTTCTGCAGCGTCTTTTCCTGTGCCGCTTTCAGCTTGTCCATTTGGCTACTCATATTCTCTTTCACCTCCAATCTATTGCCGCCAACAGGCAATGCAAAAAGCACCGGTTGCCCGATGCCCTTTGCGCTGACTGCTGGATACTTGCGGCGTATTTGCCTTTCCACCTTTATTATGATCGAATTCGTAAAAAACATGAAAAACGCCTGACAAGGCGAAAGCTAAAAACATGACAGAAAAACGCGACAGAAAACATGACAGAACCTCTTTCCTTTTTGAGAGAATTGATATATAATGAATAAAGGGAACGTATGTTTGCAATGAGGGGCGACAAAACATGAATTTAGAAAAAGAAAGCGGAATGCTCACCTTGATTTTTTCCGGTGATACAGTGCAGTATCGGGACAAGATTATGCCTGCTGGGATGGTGGCTTGCATGGCTATGAACATCCCCAAAGAGGCTTTGGAAGAATCGCTGCCGCTGTGCAGAAAGATTGCTTCGGTCAACACCATGCTGCGCACTAGCATCGCTGATAAAGCAGCCATGAACAGCGCGTGTTCAGCCGCTCATTCTCTGCTGAAACTGATCGCTCAAAATGAGCCCTTTACATTCCTGGCAAATCCAAAATTTGATCAGCGGCTGGATCAGGTATTCAGCGTAGACGCTTTCAAGAAAATACGATCCTTCAGCAATGCCGTACTGAACGGGCAGATCAACGAGGAAACGGAAAAGAAATACGGCCCGGCAGGCGAATTGATCATACTGGCTCCCACCCTGGCGAATTATTATGACGCCATCACCATACTGCAAGAACATATAGCTCCTTTTGCTGATAAGCTGGACGCCAAGGATTTACCCCGCACGAAAGAAGCCTATCTGACCCAATTCAGCCAATCCTTCCCCGAGGATTTCCGTATCGGTGACGGCACGGATTCCTGGATGTCCATGACCAATGTGACCGTTCAATATACGGCTGGTGTGAACCAGAAAAACGGGCAGATGCAGATGAAAAAGCATATGCACTTTGTCTCTTTCGGCGGGATGCTGCGGGCTGATTTCTTTGAGGGGCTTTCTGTAGGTCATGCCCCGAAGCGCTGTGCCATTTGCGGCCGGTGGTTCCTGACCACGGACGCCCGGCACACGAAATATTGCAGTGATATCTGCCCCACCGATCCCATGGGCAGAAAGTGCCGGGTGATCGGCAATATGCGGGGAAGGGCGGCGCGGGAATTGGCGGAAGATCATCCGCTGAACGCGCCTTACACCCGGCGCATGAATACCATTGACCAGTGCCTGAAACGAGGTACCCTTGATCCGGCGCTGGCGGTAACAATGAAGAAGCTGGCGAAGGACAAGAAGCAGCGGGCCAAGGCGGATTTGGCCTATGCCAAAGGTTCTTATCTGGAAGAAATGGCGCAGGACGCGCTGAAAGCCGAAGCGCAAAAGATGCTCGCATAAACGGAGGCGGAATTGGAACAGACACTGAAGGATTATTCCTGGGATTTGGAAGGCTATATGCCTCGGGCATCCCAGGCGGAGCGTGGAAAGCTGACCATGCAGGATGCGTTCAGAGAATATCAGCTGATCCCGGTTCCGCCCGGTTTGCCGTCGGGCAATACGAATGAATACATCCGTTTAGCCCTGGAGACCCATGAGCTGAAATACGTCTTCTTTTATCTCCATGAGAATGAGGAATATTTTAACGACCGGATCAACACCTTCCTTACCGGCGAAGGGGAACGGATTCACCCGGAGCACTTCATGGATTTGAAGCTGGAATGCCGGATCGAAGTATTGCAGCGGTTTCCCTCATATGATCCCGGCAGGGGAACAGCCTTTATCACCTACATTCACAGATATATTACCGATGCGCTGCTTCGGTTTCGCATGGGGGAAGAATATCATTCCTTCGATTCTTTGCAGGAATACAAGGATGCCCGGCGCATCATGCAGATATTTGCAGACTGCCACGGCAATACAAAAGAGACGATCCGGCTTTTTGCGGCACAGGATGGCTGCGCGGAGAAAACGGCTACCGAAAAGTTAGCAGCCGCCTATCGGCAGCGCAACAGGCGGGTGCCTGTGCAGCTCAACGATGAAAGTGAAAGCAAGGAACAGGAAGACGAACTGATCCCGGATCATTGGGATTATATCGGTATCCTAAGGGCTGGGGTAAAAGCTGAAAATGTTGACAAAGCCTTTGATAAACTTTCTTACCGGGATCAGACGCTGCTGGAACAGCGCAACGCCATCTGTATGCGCTGTGGCCGAGTCAGCGATATGAAAATGCAGATGTCCTTTGAGAAACTGGCCGAATTGTTTGAAGGCAGCGGCGCGTCCAGCGCTGAACGAGCCTATAAACGTGCCGTAGAAAACCTGATTCTGGAACTGGTGAAGTTTGGTCAGCTTCATTGCATCCGCCTCAAACAGATCTCCACTCACCGCGAAGGCAAAAAAATAGCCGCCGCTATCTACGCTTATCAGGTAGACAACGGCGGGGAGTGGGGTGAGATTCGATTCAATCTGGAGGAAGGCACAGCCTGGGTGGAAACATTTGCGGAGAATGATCCCTGCGATACCTGGAAAATCACGGATGCTGCAATCCATGCGATATTAAAGTGCAAGCATGCGAAGCTTCCCCAAAGCAATCTGATTCCAATAATGATTTCTTAATCATCTTCCGAGTTATCCGTTCCCCACATTTCTTTAAAACCACGTTTGGATTCTTTTTCGCCGCTGCGGCCTTCACACCGAGCGGTGTATTTGGATGCTATCAATTGCATGGCAGATTGCCCGTTCAAGTTTACGTTTATGCTGAATGCCAGAATTGCATGTGAGGAATGCGTCAAAGAACAATCTTGAGCAGTTCCTTTGGTTTTTATGGCAATACCGCACACGATGGCTTTCTATGCGAGTGCGCTCTGAATATATGACAGGACTGTTTCATAATCCATTTGATCAGGCCGATGGGCGGCAGCAGCGTATAGGTTGTAAAGCTGTTGCTCTTTGACTGAATCGTTTTGCACCTGAAGTGCAGTGCAGAGATAATCCATTCCCGCTTTGGAAAAACTTCCGGGAACAATGCAAATGCCTTTATAAGCGCAATGCTCCGAAAGGAAAGGCAGGATAACGTATTCTATCTGCTTTGTGATCTGGCTGGCAGCGCTGATGGCTTCAGTTCCAAACAATATGATCGTTTTTCCTTCCAATTTCCTAAGAAAGCTCAGCAATGAGAAAGGACAGGTACCCCGATACACACCAAAACCTATGAGATAAATATCTGCGTCCAGCGAAGGCTCTTCCTTTGCAAAATCCACTATTCTGCATTGGGTTTGAGGATAGCGCGACGCAATTGCGCGGGCCACTTTGGCGGTATTTCCTGATTTACTCAAATAGATAATTTCGTACTTCATCGTTGCGTTGATCGGAATGCTTTCTGTCAATGAAATCTATGAAATGGGTCGAATGAAGGGTTATAGATCGGCGTTTATACTGTCTGAATGTATGGCTCTGCTTTTTCATTTGTGTCTATTCCGAATTATGTCTATTTCACGGTTGGCGTTTTACCGTTGAGCTTTTTGTTTTTTTATATGGGAGCCAATTAGCTGACAATTCCAGCTTTATTCACATTTCAGCTTATGCTTACCAAACGCACGCTCAGGAATCCAATCCCGTCACCGGACGCGTCGATTCCCATCCGCCCGCAGGGCAGGGCCAAGGGATCCAGATAAGAAAGCAGCAGCACGCTTCCGGCATCATTTTCCTGCCAAACGGTGATTTGGTTTCCTTCCGCCCGGCAAATCAGCTTCAATGTTGCGGGGAAGCAATTGGGAAGGGCCGCGGACGCTAAAATGGTTTCATGATACGCCTGTTTGCTCAGTTCGATCCTGCCGGGCGTAACGCGCACGCAATAGGCGTGGCGGCCTTCATGCACCTGATGCGGGTGCCAGGATTCTTTCCTGCTGCGCAGATAAATGCAGGCGGAGGCATCCGGGGAGCAGGGATCCAGGTACATTTCCGCTTCCACCTGGCAGTCCCTGTACATGCCGCCAAAATAAGCTTCCCCGTAGCCCTCGGCGCAGGTGTAGCCGCTGAACTTGCGGTTCATGCTGTTTTGCGCTTTGTGGCCGATCACCTGCAATTGTCCATTTGTTACGTCGTTTCCATCCCGGATGATTTCAGCAGACTGCGCTTCATCCGCTTCCAGCACATACATCCGGTCGAGCACCGCATCGTTTTCCAGGCGCAGCTTCATAGTCTGCTCTCCGGCAGAGAAAGGTACAATGCCCAAATACCGTTTTTCCATGCCCTGCTCGTCCGTTTGCTCGCAGGACTGTGTGCGAAACGGGGTATCATTGACGCTGCCGTTCAGCGGGCCGGGCGTGTTTTTTACCGTGCACAGCACGTGATATTCTCCCGCTTTCCACACATTCACGACGAACGAAAGCGTCTCTCCCGCCCGAATCGACGCAGCCTGGCAGTTTTGTTCCCCTTCTGCCGTTTTGATGCACGCCAGGGCATGGAAAGCGTCAAACGCGCCGGGAATCTTTTTTTCATCCCGGCCCGCCTCGCTGTCCTGGGCAACGGAGGAAAAGCCGGAAAAGCCCGGCAGGAAATCCTGGGACAGGCCGATTTTCCCGCCGCCCAGCTTCGTTTCCGCCTGCAGAATTTCCAATTGATTCACATAGACGAACAGTTTTCCATCCCGCAGGCTTACTTTTACACACATCAGCGCTTTGGGATCGATGGCGGCGGGAAACGTGCCGGAGAAACCACGGCTTTGCTGCCCGTCCTCCAGGTGCGCTTCCCATTGTCCCGATCCATGAACGGTCAGGAAAAGGCCGTTTTTTTCGTTTTGGGAGAATACCATCCGGCCCGCTTCCTTTTGCAGCGTGCCGCAAAGCTCCGCCGTATAGGTTTCATTCGTTTCCATGGGCAGAAACCGCATATCGCCCCCGTCCAGCAGGCCTTCCCCGCCGAAGCAGGCGCAGTCCGGAAGCCTTGGCGCTTTCTGCCGCCACCAGCAGGCGTTTGTGTACATCCGGTCGCCGTTAAAAAACAGCTGATCGATACACAGGGACCGGTGATGGGGCCGGTTCCATTGATCCAGAATGTTTTTGTGATAGACGATATACAGGGTGTCCATATCCGGGCCCACGCAGGTGGAGGAATGGCCCAGGGCGTGGTATTCATCCCTTGTTTCCAGCAAAAGCTGCTGTTCCTTTAGGGCGTAATAGCCCCGGTCCGGTCCTTCATGGGATACGAAATAATCCACATGATAGCCCTTGCTCAATACATGGTTGCCCGTGTTGGTGAGGTAGTAACGACCATTCCGCTTGATCACCATCGGGCCTTCCGTCCAATGGCCCAGGAAGCTGGCAGGGATCACGGCGCTGTGCACATCGATTGCATCCGGCGTGGGCATATTGTGCGCCCGGATGCCCTGAGCGCTGGCTCGGTAAAAATATTCTTTCCCGTCGTCATCCACAAACAGGCTGCCGTCGATGCCCAGGCCGTAGTTTTCGCTGATCACCTGAAAGGGACCCAGAGGACTGTCGCCCCGCAGCAGGTAATGACCGCTGCCCTTGGGGGAGGTGACCATATAGAATTTTCCCGCCGCATAGCAGACCTCCGGCGCGTAGGCCCCCTCGATCCGGGGATCCTCGCATACATAGCCCTGATAGGTAAAATCCATCATATCCCGGCTGACCCAGCATTTGATGCCGGGGCCGTTGCCATGGCTGGAGCAGTACAGGTAATACTGCCCGTTGAACCGCATCAGAAAAGGATCGCCGATTTCCTGCCCATCCCACAGATCGGAAAGAGGACGGGGGTTGGAATAGTAACGGGACATGCTTTTCACCTCATTAAGCATTGAAAGTCGCTGCGTTTTAGAGTACAGAGTTCAGAGTACAGATATTATTGTGAATACATGAAGCCGGAATCCATCATCAGACGATTCAATCTGCACTCTGTACTCTGTTCTCTCTTTCGCCTTTCATCCCACAAACATTTTTCCTGCTTACCGACTCAGGTTAATCCTGCGAATCTCTTCCAGGCTGGCCTTGGGATTCCGGTCCATATCCAATAGGCCGTTCACCTCCTGGAACACGTCGGTCAATTGGGTGTAGCAATAGCCCCTAAAGCCCGGCATGTGCTTGAAGGCCTGGGTGATGGCCTCGAAGCGCTTGAGGAAGCTTTCCTCATCCTTCACCGCGCCGTTATAGCCCCAATTGCCGCCGCCCGCGTCCTTCTGCATGGCAATGCCACCGTATTCGGTCAGCAGCAGGGGCTTTCCGGTGTGATCGTACCCCTCGGCGGAAACGAAGCGGCCGCCAGTGGGCGTGGTTTTGAGCATCAAATCGATATCCCCGTATTCCCGGCCCAATTGCTCCGGCCAGGCGGTGTAATCGTGCACCGTCACCAGATCGGTGGCAGCCTGCTCCCAGCCGTCGTTGCCGGACACCAGGCGCGTGCCGTCCAGGCAATGCACCAGATGGTACAGGGTATCCGCCAGCTCCTGAGCTTCCTTCTGGAAACGGATGAAGGGCACGCCCCAGCTTTCATTGATGGGCACCCAGGTGAGGATGCAGGGGTGATTGTAGTCCCGCCGGATGGCCTCGCTCAAATCCCGGATCATGTTCCGCTTTTCGCTGTCACGCAGCCAATAGGCGCTGGGCAGCTCGCTCCATACGATGAGGCCCAGATGGTCCGCCCAATACAGATACCGAGGGTCCTCAAATTTCTGGTGCTTCCGGGCCCCGTTGTAGCCCATTTGCAGCGTCAATTCCACGTCGCGCTTCAGCGCTTCGTCGCTGGGGGCGGTGAGCAGTCCATCCGGCCAATAGCCCTGATCCAGCACCAGCCGCTGAAACAGCGCGGTTTGATTCAGCATCACATAGCCGTTCTGCACGTCAATTTTCCGCAGGCCAAAGTACGTGTTCACCTGGTCGCAGACCTGGCCGCCCGCGATGGTTTCAATGGTCAGATCATACAGCGCAGGATGGCCGGGCCACCACATGTGGATGCCCTCTAAATCCTCGTTGTGGTTCAGATACAATTCCGTTTGAATGAATCGATCGGACGTGACTTCAATCTCCTGCCGGGCCACGGTTTTGCCCTGGAAGGAGGCTGTCAGGCGCACCGCGCCGCCATTGGGCAGCTCGTTCAATTCAATTTCTGCCTTCACGGAGCCTGTTTCAATGTGCCCGGTGAGCCGGAAATCCACGGGATAGAATTCCCCCACGCCCTCCAGCCACACGCTTTGCCAAATGCCGGTAACGGGCGTATACCAGCAGCCGAAGGGCTCGGGCCGGTAGGACTGCTTGCCCCGGGGCTGGTCAAAGTCCAAGCGGTCCTCGCAGCGAACGGTCAGGCGGCAGGCTTCCTTGCCTTCCGTCAAATCGGTGATATCGAAGGTGAACGGCGTATAGCCTCCCTCATGACCGCCCAGGTACTGGCCGTCCAGCCACACATCCGCCTTGTAATCCACCGCGCCGAAATGCAGCAGGCGGCGGAGGGGGCGCAGCTTTTCCGGAAGGACGAAATCCCGTTCGTACCATACCGCGTCGCAATGCTCCTGGCTGTCGATGCCGCTGAGCTTGCTTTGGTAGGCGAAGGGAACCTGGATCTCCAGGTGATAATCCCTGCCCGCGTACCATTTTTCTTTCTTCCCCGCGTTTTCCCTGTCAAAAGCAAAGCGCCAGGAGCCGTTCAGGGTCATCCAATTTTTCCGCTCCCGGTCGGGCCGGGGATGCTCGGGCCGAAGAATGGTGGTCATGATGCATTGCTCCCTTCGGCGGCGGACTCTGCGATGGAATCCAGCCGCATAATAATCGCTTGATTGTAATCGCCAAACTGTTCGCCGAACAAATTGATGCCGCCCTGCTGCTCCGCGTCCTCCTTGATGCCGATGCGCAGGGTGATGTAGGGGTGCTCCTTTAAGCGCAGCTGCTCCAGAGTGACGGAGGAAATCCGTTCATCGTCTAACTTGCAGCCGCTTTCATCCACCCGCCAGCGCTTCACGATGCCGTACTGGGTGGCGGACCGGGGCCACCAAATGGGGGTGCACCGGCCCTGTCGCCCTCCGAAATCCCCGGGGCAGCGCCAGGTGCCCAATTCAATGCCGTTGATCCATACGGTAATATCGCTGGGCCAATCCAGCCGGTAATTGGGCGCTTCCGAACAGGCCTCGAAGCTGACCTCCAGGCAGTGCAATTTCCTGTTCAGCGCATGGCGGCTGCTGAACCGGTATTCCACATACCCGCCCTGGAACCAAAGCAGCTGCGCCCCGAAATGCTCCGGCTCATAAAACAGGGCCGTATCATCCTGCACGCCGATGCTGCTTTGGGTGCCCGCCATGCCGCAGGTGGGCACGATATGGCAGTCGGTATAGTTCCCGATGGGCATATACTGGAAAAAGGATTCGATCTTCCTTTGCTCCGCGGCCACCAGGTCGATGTGGATTTGGTCGCGCTTGCGGCTGCACAGCTTCATGGTGCCCCGCAGGCCGTTTTTCCGCTCCGTGCGGATAAGCCCCGCCTCCTCCAGCACCACAATGTTGTTGCTCACGGTGGAGAGCGGCACCCCCATGGCCTCCGCCAGCTCCACCACGCTCATGCTTTGATCTCCCAGCAATTGCATGATGCGCAGCCGCACCTCCGAGCCCAGGGCCCGGGCCACCTTTGCCAGTTCCTCCGGCTCCCGAATGGTTAAATCTAAATTTTTCATGGGACCCCCTCAATTCAGCGGTATCATATCGCAGGAAAGCACGGTCAATTCCTTCCCTGTGCCGAAAAAGCCGCACAGGCCGTGGGTGAAGGGCCGGGCGTCCGTGAACGTAAAGAGCGGTTCCTCTCCCGGCAGGCCGATAGACAGGGTATTGCCCTGCACCCGCACAGCGATTTCCGCTTCCGCCGCGTCCTTCCAGGCGTTCACATTGATAAAGCCCAGCATGCTCTGGCTGCCGTAATGCATTTTCTGCACGTTGAAGCCCAGCTTGGACAGGATGATGCCATAGCCGAAATAGCTTTCCTTCACCTGGGCGTCGTACAGGCTCACGTTGCTGCCCCTAATCAGGATGCCGCTGGCCCCGCTGCCGTTGACCGGCGGGATGAACCGCACCCGCATTTCATAATCGGTATATCCTTCCTGTCCCAAGAGCGCAAAGCCCGTTTTTCCCTGCTTGACGGAAAGAACGGCTTTGTCAAAATTCACGGCGAACGCGCCCAGCGTGGTGATTTCCTTTCGCTGCTGCTTATCGGCAAAATCGCTTTTGTATACCATTGTTTCCGCGAACCGGAAGCTGCCGATTCGGCTGACCGTGATTTCATCGCCCGCCGCCGTCAGGATATGGTCCCCGGCGGGCAGGGAAACGGGCAAAGAAGTGAAGGTAAAGAAGTCCTCTTTCCCGTTGAATGCGGGCACTGTGCCGTTCAGCAGCGGTTCCCCGTCCAGCAGCATGGTGAATTGCTTTCCGCCGTCTTCCTTCAAAACGGTCAAATCGAAGCAGTAATTTCCCGCCTCCACCACCCGGACAGCGTAATATGCTGTGCCCAGAGTAGGAACTTTCTCCATTTGCTTCCCATATTCCTGCCAGGATAATTCTTCGCTGTTCAAAGCGTGAATGGCGCTGAATGTACCAGGGATCACCTTGAGGGCGGTATCGTCCCCGGAGCCCAGGGCCTGGGCCGTGCAGGCCAGGAAGGAATAAGATACACCTTCGCCCTTCACCGCGCCGAATTGGGACGCTGTGAAGGCCGGGTTCGCTAAGGTGATCAGGCGCATACCATCGATATAAGCATAAAAGAATTCTTCATTGCATTCCACCCGCAGGGTGTGCAGCCTGCCGAGGGCTCCCAATTCGGGAACAAGTTCAGCAATTCTTTCTTCATCCCCGATGTACAGCGAAATCGCTTGTCCGTTTGTGCGAATCATCACCGGCTGATCTTGGCAGCGGCCCGCCTGCCAAATGGCTTCCCCGTTTTCCGTCAGGGAAAAATTACATTCCTGGGTAAAAACATGCGTATCCGCAATTTGAGCGAAATAGCCCGCTTCCGTTTCCGAAAAATCATTCAATTCCCCCGCCGCGTCGCCGTACACATCCGGCATATTCGGCGCGGGCATGGGGAAGTTGGTGGGGCCGGTGGTGTACAAAACGCCGCCGTTGGTGAACAGCCGGTCCAGGTTATACAACCGAGCCGGGCCGTTGATGTTCACAAAGGAATGATAGGCAGTGTACAGGCTGTCCAGATCAGGCCCGATGAAATTGCTGGAATGGCCCAGGCCAGTAAAATCATCGCCGAACACGCTGTGAATCAATATCGTATCATCCGCGGGCTGGGTGAATTTTCCCGCGCTGCTGCCCAAACGACTGGCGTAGGCCACCCGATAGCCGGAGGACAGCACATGGTTGCCCGTAAAGGTGAGATAATACCATTCTCCCCTCCGGAACAGCCCGGGGCCCTCCGTCCAGTGGTGCAAGGTGGCAGTGGTGGAATACTTGATGCCGTTTGGCAGCAGGGTATCCGGGTTCAGGTACGCTTGCTTGATCTGGCTGTCCTCCGGGAACAGGATCATCAGCCGCCCGTCATCCTCCACGAAAAAGGAGCCATCGATCTGATAGCCGAAATTGCCCGTCACGGGGCGGAAAACGCCCAGGGGCGAATCGCTTTTTAATATGTAATGCCCGCCGCCGTTGGGGGAGGTAATCATATAAAAGTCTCCCCGCCAGTAAATCACCTCCGGCGCGTAGGCGAAATACACGTCCTTATTTTCGGTACACCAGCCCTGAAATTCCCAGTTGATTAAATCCCGGCTGGTGTACACCCGCACCCGGTCCTCGCAGGAGGAAGCGTACAGATAATACAGGCCGTTGAACCGCATCACGAAGGGGTCGCCGATGCCGTAATCGTAGGACGCGCCCCTGATGGGCGGGTACTGGCCCGGGATGGTCATGGGGTTCTGGTAATCCTCCCCCAGGGAAGAAAAAGGCAGCATCAAAATCACTCCCAGGAGGACGATCACAAGCTTTTTCAGCATTTTTATGAATCCCCCTTTATATCATTTCAGGCCCGAATAGGCCATGGTGTTCATCACTTTGCTCTGCATGCAGATAAACAGGATCAAATTAGGCAAAAACATGATCAGCGACGCGGCGGCGGCAATGCCCTGGCCCGCTACAGCGTTGGTGTTGCTGGCAAGGGTGTTCATATAGAAGGTCAGGGTGCGCATGTTTTCCTTGTTGGTGAACATGATGGAGGTTTCGGTGTTGTTCCACACCGATTGGAAGGCCAGGATCGCCACAGTGGCGATGGCGGGCCGCACCAGCGGAAGAACGATTTTAAAGAATACCCGGAAGTACCCCGCGCCGTCCACGATGGCGGCTTCGATGAGGGAATCGGGCACCTGATCGGTGAACTGCTTCACCAGGAACATGCCCACCGGCATGGCGATCAGGGGCAGAATATGGGCGAAATAGGTGTTGATCATGCCCAGCTTATCAATGAGCAGATACCGGGGAATGATCACGGCAACGGGCACGAACATCATGGCCAGATTGTTGATTTCCATTAAGGTGCTTTTGCCCCGGAAGCGCAGCTTGCTCAGGGCGAAGGCCGCCATGGAGCTGATGACGACGCTCAAGCCTACCACGGACAGGGTGACCACCAGGCTGTTGAACACATAGCGGCTGATGGAAATGCCGCCCTGGGAGGCCTGACGGGCCAGCTTGGTAAAGTTGTCCCATACGGGATTGCTGACCAGGAACCGGGGCGGAAAGGCGAATAATTCCTCAATGGGCTTGAAGGCATGGTTAATGATAAACAGGATGGGCAGGCTCATAAACAAAGCCAGCGGAACCAGCACCGCATACATGGGCAGCTGGTTCAGATGGAATCTGTCCGGGTTGAATCGCGTTCTGCGCATGGGAACAGCCTGCCTTTCCATGGAGTTGTCCTTCCCGTAAGGGAGGCGCGGGTGCGTCGCGCCTCCCCGGGGAAACTAAACGAACAAATCAATATCTTTTCTTAATCGTTATCAATCAAGCAACAGATAAGCAATCAAGTGCCGGGTCCACGGGGAATCGTCAAGGGGGGAACACCCCTTGACTGTAATCCGCAGCCGGCGACATGCGCGGCGGCGAGGAGCGGCTGAAAGCCGCTTCCTCTATCCATTTGCGGCCGTAAAATGAGCGCTATCGGCCCCGTCAGGGGACGAGAATGCCATTTTACAGCAAATGGATGCCCCGCATGAAAGCGAAATCCCGATTCCGCTTTCATGCGCCATTCAGCGTCAGCTGAATGGGATTATTCCGCGATGGAGGCCAGGTAGTTGTCCCGGCCGCGGTTGGCCACTTCTTCCAATTCGGCGGCCACGTCGGCGGCGCTCAGTTCGCCCCGCAGGATCTTGCCGTCGATATCGTTGGAATTGTAGTAGGCTTCAATTTCGCCCCAGCCCGGGCACACCGGCCAGTTGGAGGGAACGAAGTTGACGCCGCGGGTGAGCACTGCTTCATAGAAGCCCTTGATGGTGTCGTCCGCGTTGTCCACCAGATCCTGCCACACTTCGGGGGTGCTTACCACAGGCATACGGCTGACGGGATAGCCCAGGGAACGGTAGGTTTCCTGACGCTTTAAAGCGGCCATGGGGCCCCAGCTCATCCACTTGGCCAGCTCCCAGGCTTCCCGGGGATGCTCGGTGGAGGCGGCGATGATGCCGTTATCCACGATGGCCAACTCGCCCTTGCCTTCGCCCATGGGCAGCGGATAGTACACGAATTCGCAGCCGGTTTCTTCCTTCACGGTGGTGTTGAACATGGCCATGGTCCAGGGCCAGTCAATGTGCATGGCGGTGCGGCCCTTTCCGGGAGGCCAGGCGCCGGGATCGCCCAGCACGGCTTCCTTGTCTTCCGCGCTCATCCACTCACAAATCTTGTTGTTGATCACTTCGGCGCGGGTTTCCACAGCTTCCACCCAAGCGTCGTCAAAGTGGTACGCTTCGCCGTCCCAGCCGAACTTGCCCTGGTTGCCGTTGATGGCGGCGGGGAACAAATCCACATACAGGGGATTGGAAACGCCGAAATAGAATTCCTCGGGATGGCTCAGCTCCTCGGCCAGATCGAAGTAATCGTCCCAGGTCCAGTCAGTGGAGGGCAGATCCACATTGTACTTATCGAACAGGGTCTTGTTCATGAATACCATGTGGGGGAACAGCACGGCGGGATAGGAATAGTTCTTTCCGCCGATCTTACTGCTGGACACCATGGTGGGGTACAGCTCCTGAGCGTCCGGGTCCTTTTCATAGAATTCAGTCAGATCCAGGGCCCACTCATTGGACACGGCGGCGCTGACAGAGAAGACCCAGAACACATCGGGCAGCTGGCCCTGAGAGGCCAGGTTGGTCAGGCCCGCGTCCCAGGTGCCCTGATCGATGGGCACAAATTCCACGTGGATGTTGGGATGGGCTTCTTCAAACTGGGCGATCAGCGCCTGCAGCACTTCGGGCTCGCCGGCTTCCGCCTGGCCCCAGCAGGCATACCGCAAGGTGATTTCATCGGTGGTCAGGGGTTCCAATCCTTCGGCCAGGGCAAAGGGCATCGCGCTCATCGCCAGCGCCAGGATCAGCAGCATGGAAAGCAGCTTTTTCATGGGGAAACCTCCTTTTTTGTTCTTGGTATTGCTATATCTGACACGGAACCGAAGGCAACGCACCGCCTTCTTCCGCAAAGATATCGGGTTATTCACCCGTGATGCCGCTTCTGTCGATGGCTTCGGTAAAGTACCGCTGCAAACAGAAGTAGATGATCAAGAGGGGCAGGATGGTCAAAATGGTGCCGGCCATGGTGACGGCCTCGTTTTGAATGTTGGTGGCCCCGCCCATTTTGGCGGCCCAGCCGCTGACCTTTTCCAGGTAGGCCTTGTAGCTGTCCTCAAATTTGCTCAGCTCCATCAGCAGCGTGGACACGCTATGGGTATCCCCCAGGGCGGCGTTGCCCATGTACAGGCTGGTGGTGTAGGTTTCATTCCAGTACCACACGAAGGAAAACAGGAAGGTGGTCAGCATGGCGGGCAGGCCCAGGGGCACGCCGATGGTGAAGAAGATGCGCTTTTCGCTGGCCCCGTCCACCCGGGCGGCCTCGTCCAGAGAGGCGGGGGTCTGCTCGTAGAACGCCTTGTAGATGAGAATGAAGATGGCGCTACGCAGGCCCTGGCCGGCCGCGGCGGGCAGGATCATGGTGAGGATAGAGCCTAAGATGCCGTAATCGGAATACAGGGTGTAGGTGGGCACCATGAGCACCGGGAAAGGCACAATGAAGGTGAGCAGCACGCAGGCCATCCAGAAATTCTTTCCCTTGAAGCGGAATCGGGCGAAGGCATAGCCCGCCAGGGCGCAGGAAAAGGTTTGGAAGAGGCTGGGCAGGAAGGATACCAGCAGCGTATCCATCAAATGCTCCCGGAAGCCCATGACCTCCAGGGCCTTTTGGTAATTATCCAGGCTCAATTGATGGGGCAGCCACTGCACGGAGGGGTCCAGCAGATCCGTCAGCGATTTCAGGCTGGTGACCCCCATATGCAGAATGGGGTAAATGTACACAAAGCCCAGGGAGGTGAGCATCACATACAGGAAGATCTTGGCCCCCAGGCCCAGCTTTCCGTTGCTGCCCACCAGGGCCTTTTTGATGGCCTGGGCCCTGTTTTTCCATGCGGAGGGTTTGGCTTTCGTGGTCATGCCGCGCCTCCTTTCCGGGCGGCGGCCCGCTGGGCGTGCAAGCGCTCCACCCTGATCTGCTCTCTGGTTTTGCTCACTTCAACCACCGTGGCTTTTCGGGGCTTGGTGACCAGATAGATCACCAGCAGCCCCACGGCCAGGGTGAGCGTATACACCCAGGCCATGGCGGAGGCCACGCCGTAGCCGCCTCCAAAGGACGTATTGAACATGCGGGAATTGATTTCGGAAATTACGCTGTTCAGGCCGCTGGTGGCCAGAAACACCAAGGTGTAAATGCCGTTGATCAGGATCATGGGCTGAATGGCGGGCAGGGTGATTTTCCAGAAGGCCACCCAGCCCCCCGCGCCGTCGATCAGCGCCGCCTCGTATACCGAACGGTCTATTTTCTGCAGGCCCGCCATGTAAATCAGGATGGGCACGCCGGAATACCAGAGCACCAGGATCAATTGGGTAAACAGACCGTTCAAGGGATTGGCCAGGGAAGCGGGCAGCAGTTCCGAAATGATGCCCGACACTCCGTAGCTTTCAATGAGCGGCACGGTGGTGGCCCCCTCGTCCATCAGGCGCTGGAGCACCGGGCCGGACACCACGATGATGGGCAGGAAGAAGATGGTGCGGTATACGCCCTTGCCCTTGATGTTGTGGTTCAGCATCATGGCAATCACCAGGGAAAACACCAGGATCACCGCCAGGCGCAGGATGGCTTCCCGGTAGAAATCGGTCAGCAGGCCCGTAAACACCGTATCTTCATTGAACAGGTACTTAAAGTTGTCAAAGCCCACATAGCTCATTTTCCGGCCCGCGGCGGTCATTTTCACGTTGCTTAGGCTGTAAATGAAGGATTGAACCAGGGGCACCGCGAAAAAGCACACAAAGCCGATGAGCCAGGGCAGCAGGAAGATGTAGCCCTTCATTTCCCGCCGGGCCACCAGGCCGAAACGTTTCTTTTTCATTCCGCCCCGCCCCCTTTCACCAAAGCATAGCTCAGGGGCTCCACCTGCGTTCCGTTCACCGTGCAGGGCTGATCGCCGTAATTCACCAGCAGGAAAACATCATCACCATAGCGCACCTGGGCCACGCCCGGCGAAAGCAAGGTGTGATCCGTCATCACCCGATCTCCGATCTGTGCGCGGAGGGCTCGGATTTCCTCATCCGTTTTGAGTACCGTATCGGCCATGACATCCCACTGGGCAGTGAACACGTCGGAGGAATTGGTATTCATCAGCTTTTGCACTTCCTCCGCCGTGATCAGGAAGGAGGGGTTCGCGCCGTATTCGATCAGCTTGAGCAGCTGCCGCTGCTGGTTGGAATCAAAATTGTTGTAATTGCCGAAGCAGGGCACATGGCCGCTGAGTACCAGGGGCAGGAAGGGCACCTCGGCGGTGATGAAGGAATAGCTGGTGCAGTTCAGGGGCAGATCCAGATATGCCGCCATGTAAGGATAGTAAGCCGCCAGGGGATTTTTCAGGGCCAGCTTCATATCTCCAAGCCGCCCCATCGCTTCCCGTGCGCTTTCCAGCGCCTCGCCCCGGGTATAGTTCCTTCCGGCGGAATAGTAGGAAAACAGCGTATTGGACAGCGTTGCCAGCGTAACGCCGGAAAAATCGGTTTGATGGGTCTTTTGGTAATCTGCCAGGATTTCCGCCGTGCGCCGGGGCGTTAGGTAATACATGGAAGGGTACAATTCCTTCCCCGTGGGGATTTCCGCCACCGTTTGGCCGATGGAGCGCACGATGTCCAGGCGCATATTGTACATGCGGCCCGGGTTCGCCAGCACGGGATCGGTTTCCAGAAAAAACGCTCCGCCCGCGGCTTGAGTTTCATTCCGCAGGGCCGCCAAATCCTTCATGCTGCCCAGCTTGCCTTCCAGCCCCACAGCCCCGCTGCCATAGTTTTTGGAAAGCCCTCCGCTTTGCCAGCCCCGGTAATTGATCAGGGGCGGCGTCAGGCCCCGGCTCAAAGCGTCCTGTAAAATTTCCCTCGCCTGGTTTACCGTGGTCATAGGCACCAATTGATCCCACAACAGAAACTTTTCCGTTTCCGCGCCCAGGAAATCCAACCGGGGGCGGTAGGAGGTATCGGCGTTTTGCAGGGCGTTTTGAGCTTCCAGTACCTGCCGGTACTTCCGGGCCATGCCGGCGTAGCTGGCTTCCTCCCCTTGCAGGAAATAGAAGCGCACCTTCATATCCCGGCAATAGGCATTGGTTTCCCGGGCGGGCAGGCCCATGGTGCGGGTGGTTTGGCGAATATAGGATTCCCGCAGGATGAAGTGAACCGCCGCCCAATTGTATTCCGTGATCACGCCGCCGGGATAGGCCAGCATTTCCGCGGCTTCCTCCCCCATTTCCGCCACGGCCAGGAAAGCCGCGCCTTCCTCGGAATAGGCCATGCCGTAAATCGGCAGGGTGATTTCCTCCGCGGGGCGGTTCAGGCGGGAAGATGTGCTCCGGTCCACCCCCACGTTGGCCCCGTAAATCCGCTTGATATAAGGCGTGTTGCCCATTCCCTTGCCATCGGAAAAGGCGATGATGGCTCCCGCCGCCTCCGGGATCAGCATATAGCCCGCCTGCTCATTCAGGCGCGCCGCGCCGAAGCAGGGAAGCAGGTACAGGCCACAAAGCTGGGTTTCGCCGTATTCCTGAATGGCGTCCCCCGGCACCAAAATGGACAGCCCGTCTGCCTCCAGCCGGATTTCTACCTTCATTTTTTGACCGAGGGAAGGAAAATCCACCGTGAAATCCGCGCCGTTCTCCAGCTTTTCCATAGCAAGCTGCGCTTCTCCCGTGCGCACGTCCGCCCGCTGGGCCGAAGTGCTGGTGCCGGACACGTAATCAATGCTGAAGGAGGAGGACAGGAAGCCCTTCCAGGCGGCGTTGCCGGACACGCTGTCCGGGTCTGCCCCGCTGGCATACAGCTTGCCGCTGGCCTTATCAAGCATCGTCAGCGCCATGGTTTCACCGTCTATGGTCAAAGCATAGCCTTCATTTTCCACCGTATAGGTTTCCGCCATGCCGATGCAGGGCAGAAGCAGCAAAAGCAGCAGCAGGCAAAATCCTTTAGCTTTCATAATAGAATCTCGCCTCCTTCCAAACGCCGGAAAGGAATTCCCACAATTGAGCGATCAGTGCCGCCGCAATCACCAGGGCAATCACGATCATGAGCATGGTGAACAGGGAAAGCAGCAGCGTCACGATGGTTTCCCGGAAGGAATAGTTTTGCAATGTTTTCACCATCATCACGATCAGGATGAAGCAGCCGGCCAGGGAAATGATGTTCAGCAATGTGATGATGAAAGCCTCGTTATAGGTAAGCACGAAGGACAGGCCGAACACGATGGGGGTAAGCACGATGTAGGGAGTGAGGGCGTAGGCCAGGCCACAGTACATCTGCTTGAAGGTGCCCTCCCCGTCCCGGATGGAGCAGATCAGGTTGCAGGAAACCAGGAACAGCAGCAGGCCTCCGATCACCAGCACCACGTCGTTCATGATTTCGTAGTGCCCGTCCTGCACGCTCTTGAACAGGAAGCCGCAGGCGTATTTGTTCACCAGGAAAATCAGGAACATGGCCCCGTACAGAATGGATGCGGACAGCACGGACACCTTGTTTTCAAACCGCACGCCATAATAGGCGTCCGCCGGATTTCGGGGAAAATAGCCCATAAAGCGGATTTCCCGGAGAAGCTTTTGATCCATTCCCCGCCCGACGGCCTGGGAAAAACATGCCGCGGGCCGCCATTTGGTTTTCAACACCTTCCATAATTTCCGAAGAAGGATCAACCCGGCAATGCCGAAAATCAGCCACAGGATATTTTGCTGGGCCCAGGCGTTGCGCACTTCCCAGTAAGCGTCGCTGTAGCCGGCCTTATCGCCGCCCAGGCGGAAGGCTTTCAGGGCGTCGTCATAACGTTCCAGCTTGTAATAGGCCTTGCCCAGGCCCATCTGGGCATAATCGAACATGCTGTTCAGGCGTATCACTTTTTCCCAGGGTTCCTGGCTAGGGGCATACAGCCCTTCCTGATAAAGCGCCAAAGCTTCATGCACCAAGGACGCGTATTCGGTGATTTCAAAGCGCTGCACCAGGGCCTTGTCCCGGTCCAGCACATAAAGCCTGCCTTCATCGTCCACGTCGATGGCCACGGTGGACACGAACAGGCCGATGCGGGTGCGGTCCAAATCCTCGCCGCCGAAATAGAACAGCACCCGCCCATCCCGGGTATATTCCATGATAGAGCCCAGCTCATTCACCACAAAAACGGTTTCTTCCTTGCTCACCGCAATATCCACGGCGTTCTGGAAGCCCCAGGACACGGCGGGCATGATGTTGAGCCCGCTCATGCTCAGGCGCTTCACCGTTTCCGAACCGGTGGTCACTGTGTACACCAGGCCCCGCGCATCCATGGCCAGGGAGGTGGGGGTGGAAGGCACGTTCTTTTTGAGCATATTCAATTGCTCCTGGGTATAGGTGAGGCGCTTGATTTTTTCCTCTAAGGAAATTTCCGTGCTGTTGGCCCCAAAGTACCCCAGGAAGGCGCCATCCGCGCTGAACTGGGCGATGCCGTTGGTGTTGCCCTTGCTGATCACGTACATGCCGCCCGCCTCGTCCACCGCGATTTTCAGGGGGCGGAAGGCGTTCTTCTGGCCGTACAGGGCGGTGCCGGGATGCGTTAAGGTCAGCAGCAATTCGCCGGAATCCGTATCAAACACAAATACGGCATCTTCCTTGCTGTCGCACACATACAGCTTCCCGTTCCGGGCATAGATCCCAGCGGGGGTGGAAAACAGCTTTTTATCCCCGATCACCCGGATCAGTTCGCCATCCAGGGTGCATTGGATCACCCGCTTGTTGCCCTCGTCGGAAATATACAGGGTGCCCCCATCCACAAACAGGTCCGCCGGGCGTTTCAGGGCTTTTTCGTCAAATTCGTAATAGGTTTTTTCCGGCAGATAGCCGTTCTGGGAATACACCCGCTTCCCGTCGTAGGTTTCGGTGAGGGTATAATACGGCGCTTCATCCGCCAGCGCCTGAAAGGGCGAAAGAAGAAGGCAGATGAGGGCCGCCCAAAGCAGAAGCATTCTTTTCATGCAGCCTTCTCCTTTCTCAGTCTTCCTTGAACATTTTGCCGGACTGCTTGGTGATCACGTAAATCAAAATCAGCAGCACCACGGAGGCCGCGGAGGCGTAGCCCATTTCATAGCGGATAAAGCCGTAATCCTCGATGAGGTTCACGATCAACTGGCCCGCGTACTGGGGCGTGGGATTGGCCCCGGACAGGCTGACGCCGATGTAGCCCACCTGGAAGGTGTTCACCACCGCCATCACCATACCAAAAAGCATTTGGGGCTTCATGAGGGGAATGGTGATATAGAATACTTCCTGCAGCCGGTTTCGGATGCCGTCGATGGAACCCGCCTCGTACATACTTTCATCAATGTTCATCATGCCCGCCAGCATGGCCAGGAACCCCACCCCCATACTGCTCCACAGGGCCACCACGATCATGACGGGCATCAGATATTCGGAGGACTGCAAAAACGCGATGGGCTCGCTGATCCAGCCCAGATTCAAAAGCAGCGCGTTCAGATAGCCCCGCTCGTCGCCGCTGAACAGGATGCGCCATACCACCGTCATGGCCACGCCGCTGGTCATGGAGGGGCTGTACAAAAGCAGCGCCAGCACCGTGCGGGGGCCCTTGGAAATCTGGCTTAAGCACCAGGCCAGAAAAAAGCTGAGCACATAGCCCCCCGGCCCCACGATCACCGCGAACAGAATGGTGTTGGGCAGCACGTACTGCATGAAAATGGCGTCCCGGGTGAGCAGATTCACATAATTCATGAAGCCCACGAAGGAGGGCATTTGGATGGTGTTGAAGTTGGTAAAGGACAGGCCAATAGCAATCGCCACCGGGATCACGATGAACAGGGAGAATAAAAGCGCATACGGGGCGATGAACGCATAGGCAGCCCGGATGCTTTGGGGACGCCGCGCGGGAGCGGCCAAGGGCTTTGTTTTCATCATTGCAGCCACTCCTTTACCGTGTCCAGATCGGGAGCCAGGAAGGGGGCGGTCAAGCGCCCGTTTTCCATGCGCCCGAATTCCTCCAGCTTCCTTTCCACTTCCCGGTCGATGCGCTTCATCGCTTCATCCAGGGCTTCCCGCAGATTTTTGCCCTCCAGGCAAACCGCGTTGATGGCGTTGGATATTTCCCGCTCCACCATGTAGCTGCCAGGCACCCGGGGCGCTTCCAGGATCCACTGCATTTGCTCGGCAATGATTTTCTTGTGCTCCGTGGGCCAGGGAGAATTGGCAAACGCCGCCGTATTAGCGCTGTTCCACAAATATTCGTTGCCCAAGGTGGATTGGAGGGTGAAGGCAAACTCCGTCTGGATTTCCTCGCTCATCCACCAGGTCAAAAACTGCCAGGCTTCCGCTTCCATTTTCGTGGAGGAAAAGATGAAACAGCTTTGCTCCGCCCCGCTGGTCCAGCGCTGCACAGCGCCGTTTTCATCCGTAAGCCCAGGGTACAGGGCAATGCCCCAGCGGTCACTTAGCTCCGGCGCCGCGTTCATAAGCAGATTGTACATGGCGTAATTGGCCGTGCCGATGGGCAGGGTTCCGTCCCGGAAGGATTGATAAAAGGAATTGATTTCATAATCCATATCGTAGATGATGAAGCTGTCCGTCAGGGTTTGCAGGCCCCGGATCGCCTCCGGTTCGTCCAGCAGGATATGGATGTTTCCGTTTTCGTACAGCCTGCCCCCCGCCTGGAAAAGGAAGGGCGTGGTGATGGAAAAGCTCTTGTAGCCGATCACGTTGGCCACGAAATTGTTGTAATTCAGGCCAAACCGATGCAGGGTGGGCAGCAGGGCGAGCACATCCTCATAGCTGTCCGGTACGGAAACGCCGATGTTTTCCAAAATGTCCTTGCGGTAAAACAGTACATAGAAATTGAAGGTTTCCGGCAGGGCATACAGGCCCTCGTCGCACACCCCGGGAATCAGCAGCCCCGCGGGGAACCAGCGGCCCACTTCGTTTAAATTCGCATAGTCCCGCAAGTTTTTCAGCGCCCCGCGCACCGCCAGATCGTAGGTACGGCCCGAGGATACCCCCAGGGCCACATCCGGCGCGCTGCCGGAGGCGTTGGCCAGCACCAGCTTGCTTTCATCCGGCATGATGGAAAAATCCACCTTCACGCCGGTCTGGGGGGTAAAGGAGGTGTCCGCCATGCGCTGCAAAATTTCCAGGTACTGCCGGGGCCGGTTCACCCACACCTGAAGGGTGCCTTCTTCTATTTCGTTACCCGCGGCGTAGCCCTGATCCCCAAAGGACGCCCCAAAGCGCTGGGCGGCGGCGCTGAGCTGTTCTCCCGCGTTGGGGGTTTGGGGCAGCAAAGCGGCATCGGTATAAAAATGAACGCTGTCCAGGCCCATGCCGCTGTTTTGCAGGCTTTCGGTCATATTCACCAGGAAGGACCGGGCTGAGGACGCGCCCTGACTGAACTGGCCCAGTTTTTTAGGCAGATCATCGGGCTTTTGAGAAAGCAATTCCAAAGTATCAATCGCCATATCCAGATTGCTCAGGGCCCCGATTCTTCCTTCTGTTCCAGCCACGCCGCGAAGGAAAGAACGAACCTCCTCCAATTCGCCAATCCATCGGGCCAAATCCTCCGCGATGTGGAAATCAAAATCCGCCAGACTGAAATCCCGGAAAAAATCGGTATTCCCGCCGGTAATTTTGGTAATATCCAGGGCCAGGGCCGCCATTTCATCCGAGATGCGGTTCAATTGCAGCACGGCGGGGCGGACGGGATCCAGGGAGGTTTGAATGGTCAGGGTATGGTTGCCAGCCGTCAGATACACAAGAGCGGGCTCCCCATTTTCATCCTTTACCATTTGGTTTTCAAAATTCAGGCAGTAGGAAAACGCCGCGTCCATAAAAGCTGGGGAAGGAATTTTCCCATCCACATAGAAGGTGCGGAACACCGGAAAATTGGCCAGCTCCGCCTGCCGCAGGCGCAGGGCCAGGCCATAAAACCCTTCCTCCGCCACGGAAAAATCATAGGTCAGCACGTCCAGAGCGTAGTGATAGGAAATATCCTCAATATAATTGATCACCTTTTCCTGATTGCTGTACGGGGTCAGCCGAAGATCATAATCCGCCGCGGGCCGCACGTTGGGGTTATTCCGGGCGGGCACGTTTTCGGCCTGAATCGTAATGATGCCGCTGCCAGCCAAGCTTCCCTGAGCTGCCTGCGCTTGGGGGACAATATCCGTTTCCAAGGTGACGCTGTACAGTTCAAAGGGCCCTTCCCGGCAAAGGAGGGTGATTTCATGTTCTCCCGCCGTCAGGTATAATCCCATGCCCCGGCTGTAAAGCCCGGCCTTGCCCAGCATCCGGCATTGAAGAACGCCCGTGTCCTTGATGGGCATGCTCACCACTTCGTTGCCGTACCGGTCTTTTTCAAAGGGGCCGTTCATCAGCCATTGGCTTTCCAGCTTGAGCGCTCCGCACTCCTGATAGGGCGTTTCTCCATCCAGCAGCAGAGAATAAGCGTTATCCAAAATGTTGTTTCCCGTCACGCGATACGTAAAAACCGGATAGCCGAACATATCCTGCGGGGCGGAAAAAGAAAACGTAAAAGAAGCCCCTTCGCTGAACGCCTTTCCTTCCGAGGTATACAGTGGAAAAGACGCCGTGACCTGTTCTTTTCCGCCCCACGCTTCCAAATAAGCCGAATAGTTTTCCATTCCCCCATCGGCCTGGGCCGCACCGGAAAGGGATAAAAGCAGAAGAATGATCAGCAGAAAAGCGTACCGCTGAAACCGCATTTTGTTTTTCACAGGTTCTTTTCCCCTTTCCTCGAATTATTCAAGCACTGTTTCACTTATATTAAAACATTTTCCCTATTGTTTTTCAATGTAAAAAACGCATTTTTTGTGTGTATTTGCCTCTTTTTTACCATTTACTTTATTTTTACTATTAATTATCCGTAATTTTATGTTTTTTACTCCGAATTTATTGAAACAAAACTTTTCATCCTCGCCATCGGATTCTCCGAATTTTCGCGCTGAATATGGTGGTTGGATATAATCGTATTCACTTTGAGCAGCCTGCTGTTATAGGCCCAATTCATCCCGGCGGATAATCTTATCCTGGGCATTTTTGGTCATATCAACGAAAATGGCACTGTATTACAAACCGGGACCAATGACGGAAGGGAAACGGAACATCATCCAGGGATTGCTGCAGGAATACAACATCGAAAGCGCCGCGGACATACAGGAAGCGCTGAAAGATCTGTCAGGCGGCACCATCAAGGAAATGATGGAAGCAGAGATGGATGAGCACCTGGGGTATGAGAAGTCCGAGCGTTCCGACAGCGACGACGCCCGGAACGGGTATATCGCCGCCGCGTATCCCCAGACTGAATCCCAACGCTGCATTGTCCACCAGGTACGCAACACGCTGAAATATGTGTCGGACAAGGACCGGAAGGCATTCGCCAATGACCTGAAAATGATCTACAACGCGCCGTCCGAGCAGGAAGGCCGGGAAGCGCTGGATGAAGTCACAGAGAAATGGCAGGAGAAATATCCCCGAGCCATGAAGCGCTGGTACGACAACTGGGACGCTGTCAGCCCGATCTTCAAGTTCTCCAAGGATGTGCGGACAGTGATCTACACCACCAATGCAATTGAAAGCCTGAATTCCACGTACCGTCGGCTGAACAGCCAGCGCAGCGTGTTTCCCAGCGACACTGCCTTGCTGAAGGCACTTTATCTTTCCACGTTTGAAGCTACGAAGAAATGGACAATGCCGATCCACAACTGGGGTAAGGTTTACGGCGAACTGGCCATTATGTATGACGGTCGGCTGCCCGACTGATACCAGAATCATCCAGATCCGTCAAGGGTAAACTGAACGCCCGCTGCGCGGGCGCCCTTGACAGATCTGGATGATTCTGGTAGAACTGTTATCAAGAGCTGAACGGCAGAACCTGCCGTTCAGCCCCATCCAATCTTGGTCGTATCACGGAAGACCGACATTTACAGAAAAGATTTCACAGTGCCGAACGGCATTTGGTAGAGACCTTTTTCTTGAAACTGAAAGAATTTCGCCGCGTCGCTACCCGCTATGATAAGCTCGCTGACCGTTTTCTGGCTTTTGTCCATCTGGCCTGTATTCGCATACTTCTTGCATAATGCAGGCGGGTATACTTTTAGAAACACATTCTAGTTACTCACGCTGATATAGATTATCAGCCTCTACCCGTTCCACAGCGGTACAGTTAATCGAAACAATCGACCCATCTATCAGCCATGCATCAACACATCCGGTATCCATATTGAACTGAGCAAAGTACATGTCCATTCCTATTTCCTCCACAAATCAATGCTTTTCTTTTAAGAGATACTTTGGTATAATGAACATGTATTATAAGCGTGGGAGGCTATTTTTATCGTAAAACGAGAGAAGCCTTCCCCCCAGACCCCCTTCCGAGAAAGCCATAAAG
>JAFSNT010000014.1 GCA_017443295.1 Clostridia bacterium | reverse complement strand
GCGGAGATTGCTCCTTTTCGGTCGATCTCACCGCCGATTTGATTTCCGCCACTGGCGGAAATCGGCGGTTCGTCCCCCTCCGAGAAAGATATAAAATAATTCCTATTCAAAAAGGAGTTTATTTTCATGCAGCGATTGAGTTTATCTCCCTTATTCCGCGACGGGGCCGTTCTGTGCCGGAACAAAGAGATTAGGATTTGGGGCACGGCGGAGGAAGGAACGCGCCTGACCCTGGTTCTCAAAAATGAATGGAATCAGGAATTGGGCCGGGATGAAGTCACGGCGAAAGAGGGAAAGTTCTTTTTCCGTCTGCCGCCCCAGAAAGCGCAAGTCAAATGTTCTTTGACCCTCTCCGACGGTCAAAACAGCGTGACCTATACGGACATTGCCATCGGCGACGTGTACCTGGCCGGAGGCCAGAGCAACATGGAGCTGGAATTGCAGAACGCCGACGAGGGCAAGGACCTGATTCCCGCCCACGGCAATCCCCTGGTGCGCTACTTCAACGTGCCCAAGTTCGCCCGCTTCGTCCCCGAAGCGGAGGAAGCCAACGAGAACGCCCGCTGGCTCCCCGTGGCCCCCGGCACCGCCCAGGATATGAGCGCCGTGGCCTATTTCTTCGCCATGAAGCTCCAGCCCGAAATTCAAGTGCCCGTGGGGATCATCGACTGTTACTGGGGCGGCACCTCCGTCACCTGCTGGATGGACGAAACCGCCCTGAACCGCACCGCCGAAGGACAGCGCTACCTGCGGGAATACAAGGACCTATGGGCCGGGAAATCCATGGAGCAGTACTTGGCGGAGGAAGGGGCCTTTTTCTCCGGCCTGGACGAATGGGCCAAGAAGGCCGACGCCCTGAAAGCCGTCCACCCCGAATACACGACAAAAGAGATCAACGCCGAGATCGGCCCCTGTCCCCCCTGGAATCCCCCGGTGGGCGAAGGCTCCCCCTTCCGTCCCGACGGGCTGGTGCATACCATGCTGGAACGGGTGATCCCCTTTACCCTCACCGGCGTGCTGTTCTATCAGGGCGAGGAAGACACCTGGCGCACCAAGCGCTACGACATCCTGCTTTCCTCCTTCATCCTGCGCCTGCGGGAGCAGTTTCAGGACAACGACCTGCCCTTCCTGAACGTGCAATTGCCCATGTGGATGGACGGCGCGGCCACGGAAGACAGCAAGCTCTGGCCCGCCCTGCGCCTTGCCCAGCAGAAGGTATACCGCAATCTCCGCAATACGGGGCTTGCAATTTTGCTGGATCAGGGCGAATTTGACAACATCCACCCCACCAACAAGCGGGTGGTGGGCGAGCGGCTGTATGAAGAAGCGCTTCACGTGATCTATCAGCGCAAGGCCCGCCTGTCCCCCTTCGCCCTGGGCAAATATACGCGGGACGGCGCGCTGCACATTTCCCTTTCCGCCCCCGTTTTCGACCGGGGCGAAGGAAAATACCTCATGAAAATCGCCGGGGAGGATGGGCAATTCGTTCCCGCCGAAACCGTGCTGCACGGCGATGAAATCATCCTGTCCAGCCCCGCCGTGCCCCATCCCGTCACGGCCCGCTACGCCTGGACGGATTACGCCATCGTGCGCCTGTTCGGTACGAACGGTTTACCGCTGGCCCCCTTCTGGCTGGAATAAGCCTTACAAAAAGAAGCGCCCGATGTGAGCGCTTCTTGTTGTGTATGGAATCATCAGAATTTTCCGCTGTGGCTGGTGTGGTGGGTGCCGGAGGAGCCGGTGAAGCCGCCGCCCCCGTGACCGCCGCCGGAGGACGACGTTTCGATCTTGCGGCGGGTGGTGGTGGTGTACAGGTAAATATCCTGCACGCGGTTCAGATTAAAGGATCCATCCCGGATATAGGACTGGGCGTTGATCTTCCGCCGCACGGTCTTCATCTGTCCTTTCAGGATCAGGGCCACGATCAGGCCGATCACCAGGCCCGCGCCGAAGATGATCACCGCCGCACGGGTGGTGCGGTTCTTGGGCGTCATGTATTGCAGCCGGGCTTCCACGCCGGAAACGAATTTCGCCATCCCGACGGAAAAGTTGCTGGCCCGCAGATACGGCAGCATGGCGTCCTCGATTTCATACATGGCGTCGTCGTCGAAAATCTTTTCGCCCCGGCCCGTATTGACGATGGTATAGTCCCGGTTGCCCACGCCCGAGCCGGTGACCAGCAGCAGGATGATGCCGTCGCGCTTATCGCCGTAGCCGTAGCCGCCGTAATCGTAGTAATCCCCCGCGTAGTACCGGGGCGTTTTGCCGTCGATGCTGGTTTTGGTGAGCAGCACCACGTCGAACTGGTATTTTTCGCGGATCAGGGTGATGGCCTGCTCCAAAGCGGCTTCGTCGGAGGCGGAAAGCACGTCCGCGTCGTCGATCACCCGGTTGCCGTCCGCCAGGGCGGGCGTCACCAGCAGGAGCAGCAGCAGGAGCAGCGCAAGGATTTTTTTCATCTTACAGCACCCCCATATTGAACAGCAGATAGGCGACGGCCGTGCCCACGGCCCCGATGCCCAGGCCCAGGCCCAGGAGCCAGCGCCAGAACGCGCCCTTATCCACCGGCAAGTCGCCCACGAACCGGCCCGTCTGGGCGTTCATGGCGAAGGTGTAGGTCTTGTCCTGCCAGCGGGTGTTCAGCATCCACACCGGCATGAGTACCTGCCGCACCTGACCGTGCTGCAATTGAATCTGGGTGTTCATGGGCGCCACGGTGGCATAGCCCATGACGGTGGCCCGCATGGCGGCGGCCACGCTGGCCCGGATGCGCTCGTTGGCCCGGGGCTGGCAGGCGGCGGCGTCCACGTCGTAGCGCTGGGCCTGATAGCCGCTGAAATACGCCGTGTTGAAGGCGTCGGCCTTGTCGCTGTCAAAGGGTTCGATGGATTCCATCAGGGTATCATCCATTTTGCTGGAGCCGTCCACCGGCACCTGATTGAAGCCCAAATGACCGCCCCGGCGCACTAAGAAATGGGATGTTTTGGTGATTTCATAATTGCCCTGGCGGTGGTGGGAAACCTTGGTGCATTTGTAAGTGCAGTCCGCCTCCGCGTCGGCCTGGAACAGCCAGAAGGGCACGTACACGCCGGTGACCTTTTCGATGCGGTTTTCATCCATAAAGCCCTTGGGCAGCAGCTTCTTCCCCTTGCAGTGGTTGCGCAGGGCTTCCTGGGCCTGCTTTTTGCTCTTCTGGAAGGGGATCACGCCGTCGGGCCGGTACGCGCCGGAAAACACCTGGGGCATGACGGAGGGATTGCCGCAGTAAACGCATTCGGTGGCGGCCACGGTTTCGTCGGTGATGATCTCCGCGCCGCAGGCCTGACAGCGGTAGGCGCGCAGATGGGCGGCTTCCTCCTGGGTATACCCGCCGCCTCCGGCGTACTGCCATTGCAGCTGATCGTCGGTGGTGTTTTCCACCTGCACGCTTTCCAGCTGCTCCATGGTGTCCAGCGGGAAGGTATTGCCGCAGGATGCGCATTCCAGCTCCTGGCTTTGGCTGCCAAAGGTCAGGGACGCGCCGCAAGCAGGGCATTTATAGTGGCCGGCGGCCTGAGGCATAGGGAATCCCCCTTTCAAAGTGAATCTCTTATCGTTTCTGCATCAATAAGACAGCGTTTGAATCATCACAGGTAGGAGGTAGGAAGTAGGAGGTAGGAGGTTTTATATAGTCCGAAAATGAGATTTGCCGATGTCCGATTTTCTATATAAACCTCCTACTTCCTACCTCCTACTTCCTACTTTTTTCTACTCTTTCCCCTCGTACTGCCTGCACAGCGTATACTTGGAAACGGCGGTCTGCACCGCTTCGGGGCAGGCGAAGGACAGCAAATCGCGGATATAGGGCGGCAGCACGCGGTTATACTTGACTTCCAGGATGGTTTCATCGTGATCCAGCACCGGCACGGTGGGCACCTTGGGGTTAAACAGGTCGATGCTGTTCAGGCCCGTGCGCACCCGCATATCGAAGGTGATGCGCACCTCCTCCGCCACGTGGACGTAGGCTTCCCGCTCGTAGTCCACGATGACCACGGGATGCAGAAGCCGGGTGCGCATTTCCCGGTACACGTCCCGAAGCAGGCCGCTGCGGGTGTTTTCCAGGCCCGTGGGATCCGCCGCCATCAATTGCTCGGCAAGATCCCGGGTGATCCGCGCGCTGCGCTTGGAAATCAGGCTGCCCACCTTGGTTTTGCATTCCATGAAAATCACGGCGTCCGACAGGTTGTAGATGCGGATGCGGTACTTGTCCCTGTCCTTGACCCCGGCGATTTTGTCATACAGGGCGTCGTCAAACGCCGTGTCAAAGTACAGCGACCGGATGTGATAGGTGCCGCCGTTCTTTTTCGCGTTGGGGTCCAGGTTCAGCACGTGCCCCACGGTGTGCCGCAGCACCTCCAGCTGGGTGCGGGTGATCTGGAATTTCAATTCATGCCGCAGAGGGAGCGCCATTGCTTACGCCCCCGCTTCGGTCTGGCACGCCACCAGGGTGGCGTCGTACACGCCGTTGATATCCAGCATATCCGTCACGATATTCGTCCGGCGGTCCAGGCGTACCTCCACGGTCATTTCCGCGCCGGAACGGGTGATGGTCTTGGAGCGCATGCGGAAGAACTTCACGTTGTGCTTCAGGGTGTTTTCAATATCAATCTGGGCTTCCTCGTCATAGTGCAGCACCAGCAGATAGGCGTTGGGGCTGCGCAGCCGCAGATAGGAAATGCCTAACATGATGCCCGAAATGCCCAGCAGCGCCACCACGGCGATGATATAGGCGTTGCTGCCCACCAGGATGCCCATGGTGATGGCCCAGAACATGTAGGCGGTGTCCAGGGGGTCCTTGACGGCGGTGCGGAAACGCACGATGGAGAGCGCGCCCACCATGCCCATGGACAGGGCCACGTTGCTGCCGATGCACATGACCACGGGGGTGGTGACCAGGCACAGGAGGATCAGCGTGAGCGTAAAGGAGGGGGAATACAGCACCCCGCGGTAGGTGGCCTTATACACCACGGCGATGATCGCCCCCGCCGCCAGCGCCACGATCAGCGCCAGCACCACGTTCAGGGGGGTGAAGGTAGAAAGCTGATCGGCGAACCATTCGGAAAAGGTCGTCCCGCTCAGCACGTCGTTGAAGGTCAAATTACCGTTCATGTTCATATCCTCCCATATTTTCCTTGGTTATAGTACACTTTTTTTGCGGTTCCGTCAATTCTTTCCCGAAGATTTATGTTCCGCTTCCTTCTCGAAGAACCGTCGGGAAACGGTCTGCGAGGGGGATTGTCAAGGGGGTTCCCCTTGACTGAAATCCGCACCGGCGGCGTGTACGCCGGGAGGACGGAAAATTTCTGCAAGGAGCGTAGACGACTGAAAGAAATTTTCCTACCTTGCGGTTTTTCCGCCCGGGAACGCAGTGACAGGAAAAACCGTGCGGGGGGCACGCGGGGGGTATGCAATACCCGCCCGCGCATTGCTGCGAAGCCGCAGGGTGAGCAGCAATGGTTTATTTTGCTTCCGGGTTGGCGGGACGGGGGCCGAAATAGCGTTCCATCTGCTGGTTGCTCAGCTTGAATTCATCCTGGAATAGGCCCCAGAATTTGTAGGGGCGCAGGGTCATGACGTTCTTGAGCCTGTCCACGCGCTGCCGCCAGTAGCGAAGCAGGCCGCTGGCAGAAGAAGGCGAGTCCGAATTGATGATGCGGGTATCGGCATAGCCCGCCCAGCGCTGGAAGTGCATGGGCATTTCCGTTTCGATCTGCGCCACGCATTCGTCCAGCTGCGCGATCATCACCTCGGTGGTGAGGGTCTGGTAAATCTGGCCGATGCGGATGTAAAACTTTTCCCGAATCTCGTCGGCCTCTAACATTTTGCGGAAAATCACGTTGTTGATCTTCTGCTGGCCCATGCCCTGCTCCTTCATGTAGGACCAGGGGCTGTTGAAGCCGGACATGTACAGGCCGTAGTCCGTATCGAACAGGAGGCACTTCCATTTGGAGCCTTCCGTGGGCAGCCGGTAGAACATGATGTTGCCGGGGTCGGAATCACCGAAGAACATTTTGATGGCGAACCAGTCGATGTAGTTGTCCACGTCGATGTTATCGTAGATGTACTGCAAATCGGCGGCGTTGGTGTTGGGCGACAGGGTTTTGATGTAGTCCCGCATGGCTAAGTATTCCTTGCTGCTGCCCTGAACCACGGTGCTGTTGCCCTTGATGATGGTCATGTTTTCGTAGATATCCTTGTCCTTTTCCAGGTCCAGCCCCTCGTGCTGGGCGATGGAAAAGCGGTCCTTCCGCTCGCGCAGGTTGTAATGGCCCCAGTATTGGCCGTTCAGGTACACGATCACGGGCTTCCAGGCCAGGGTGATCAGATCGGTGTCCAGGTAATTGTCCACCAGCAGCGTTTCCACGCCGTCCGCCACCCGGGTCCACACGCAGTCGTTGCCCGAATTGCGCAGGGTAAAGGATTTGTAGTATTCGTAGTCCCGCTGGCCCTCGAACAGGTTCACGTTGAAATACTTTTCTCCCAAAGCGGCCTGGGCGCGAACCTTGAAGGATTTTTGGGGCATATCCAGGGAATACGCGCCCATCAGGTCCATTTTGATGCCCTGGGAAATATAAGCCTTGCCGGTGTTATGGTCGAAGAACTCCACGTAGCCCTGGCGGTCGTCCTTGCCGTAATTTCGGTAGACGGGGGTGCGGAAGGGCAGGATCAGGTTGCCCTTGTCATCCTGCTTCTGCACCGAAGTGGCGTTGGGGTTTTTCCGGTTGCGGCTGGAATGGTCCGGCTCCTCGGACATGAGGCCGGTGGTGGGGTTCCACAGCTCCTGGGGGTCGCACACCAGGCTGATCACGTCCAGGGTGTGGTACAGCTCCATAAAGAAGCTGGCGGTTTCCGTTTCGGAGGGCTGCAGGCCGGGCTGAAACGCCCGGGCGCGGATCACCACCGTATCGGTGATGGGGATGGGGCCGGAATAAATCGTGCCGTTGTCCACCGTGGGGATGGAGCCGTCGGTGGTATAGCGGATGGTGGCGCCCGGCTCGGCGGTCAGGGCCACTTCCAGATTGCCGTAGTACAGGCCGCTGGGATGGTCGAAGGCGGGACGGGCGCTGAACCCGGTAAAGCCCGCCACGTTGGCCGCCCCGGGCGTTGGCGCGTCATAATAAAAAAAGCCGCCCGCCCCCAAAGTCCTGCCATAGGAAATATCCGTGGGGATTTCCGGCAGATACATCCTGTCCAGGACCGTGCCGCTGGCGTCGGAGAGGGTCACCATTTCGCCGCCCGCGTGGGCCAGCTTGAAGGAGGCCCGCAGGCGGCCGGGATCCTGCCCCGCGCCGGTGTAGCCGTCCAGCATGATCACCTTGTATTCCCCCGGGTAAATGGACGCTCCCTGAGGGAACGTCCATTTCCGGGGCCAGTTGATATTGTCGCTCAGCCCCCACCCGGACAGGTCGCAGGTGATGTTGGAGGAATTATACAGCTCCACGTAATCGCAGGGACTTTTGTCGTCGAAGGGCTTGATCAGGTTGGCGGAGGACATGACCTCCGAAATATACACCCCCGTGGGGTTCAGGGCGCGGATGAACTGATCGGCCCGGTTGGCCCCGGTCTGGTTATTGGGCGCGCCGGGTGTGGCCAGGGTGAACACCTGCCAGTCGCCTTTTTCGTTGCGCCCGTAGCTCATATCCCGGGGGATGCTGTTCACCACCACCCGGTCCACCAGCTCGCCCACCAGGGTGGACAGCACGATGGTTTCCTGCTCGTTATTGATGGAGAAATTCGTGTGGGGATAGTGGGTGCCTTCCTCCACTTTGTTTTTGCCGGAGCAGAACACGAGGTAATAGCCCCCGGCGGGGATCACGGCGTCCTTGGGGAAGGGCCATTTGGCGGGCTTCGTTTCATCATCGGACAGGGCGAAATTGCTCAAATTGATGTCCTTGCTGCCCGCGTTGTACAGCTCCACCCAGTCGGAGAAATCGTCGTCCTCGTCCCGGAAGCCGGATTTGGGCGAGGGCACCACTTCGTTGAGCCGCAGCGTTCCCGGCTCCACCACGAAGGCGGCCAGATACGCGTCGTGGCCCTCCACCGTGTTGGGATAGTTGGGGGAATAATCGTAGCTCTTTACCCATTCCCCATCCTCGTCGCGCATATAGCATTCGTCGCTGTTCAGGGTGGGGACTTTCACGGTATCAATGGCCACGCCGTTTTCATCGAACAGGTACACCGTTTCGCCTAAGGAGCTTAACTTGAATTTGGCGTGGAACGGACTCCGGGGATCGTCCCGGTTGGTGCCGTCGCAGAACACCGTCACCTGCCCCCCGGGGGCAAGATTCACGTCCGGGAACAGGAACACGATGCGGTCCGACCGGTCGGACAGGCCCACGTTTTTCAGGTTGACAGGCGTATCCAGCGTGTTGCGGATCTCCACCCAATCGCTGAACTTGCCCGATTCGTCGGGATAGGCGGAAACGTTGTCCGTCATGACCTCCGAAAGCACCAGCCCGGCGTGGGTGGTCAAATTGCCGGAGGCGGATACGCTTACCGCCTTCGGAATGGGCGTTTTGGGCATGATCAGCACGAACAGCGCCAGCAGGGCCACCAGCGCGATCAGCAGCGCCGCCCGCACGTCCTTTTTATTCGCTCCTCGGCGACGGTTTCGCCGGTTATTGGCCATCGTTTTGATCCTCCTTCGGGAAACGCCCCCGTCCGTCCCGGTAAAACCCGTTTCGGCACGGCGGCTTGTCATATTATATCATATAAAGTGGAAAGTGAAAAGTGGAAAGTGAAAAGCTTTATGAGTTATCAGCTGCTTTATATCAGCGTTTTTCAACAAATCTTCACTTTCAGCTTTTCACTTTTATTTTGTCCACGTCATATGCTTCAGCACTTCCAAAAAGGCATCCTCGTCCGCCTGGGGCGTGTACACGGAATAGGCGGCGGATTCGCCGGTAAAGTATACGCACTTCGCGCCGCCCCGGGCGGCCAGCACGGCGGGATGATTGAGTACCGTCAGGTCGCTCACCAGGGAGACGGACAGCTCGCTCCGCAGCAGCAGCGGGGCCGCGCTGGCGGGCCGCACGGCGGTGACCACCAGGCCCTCGTACTGCAAAGAAGCCACCCGCACGTTCTGGCCGTCGTGAGTGGTATTCCCCGCCTGACCGCGAAGCAGCAGGCTTGGCACCACGGGCAGGGGCGCGCCGAACTGGGCGGCTAAGCTCTGGGCGTCGCTGAACTGGGCGGGCTGCATGCGGGTGACGGTCTCCGGCTCGTCCTCCACCACAAAGCTGCCCGCCGCGCCGTCTGCGGGCGTCTGGAGCATGATGGCGGCCAAATAAACCACCGCCATCAGCAGCACCGTGCCGGTCACGGCAAAAAACGTTTTCAGGATCCCTTTTCCCCGACCCTTACCTTGGTTTTCCGGCATGCCGTTTTTGATCCTCCTTATTCTTTGGATGCCTGCCGCTTTACCATTCGGAAGCGGCAGGACGCGCCACGGCTGCGCCCGTGCGCTCATCCTTATCCCTTTTTCCTTTTCTGCCATTCCTGACCCGCCGCCGCCCCGATCAGGGACAGCGCGATGCACATCAGCCCCACCCAGACGGGGGCCGCGCCCACGATCAGCGAGCATCCGCCCACCGGCAGGCAGGCCGCCAGAGGATGCGCGCCGCCCAGGGCCGCCCAGCAGGGCAGCAGCGCCGCCGCCGCGGGCAATAAAACGTAGGTGAGCAGCACCATCAACAGCACCGCCCCGTCCCCCTCCAGGAGAAACAGCAGCGGATACAGCCCCTGCAAAGCCAGTGCCGAAAGCAACAGCACCGCGAACCGGAAAATCGCTTTCTTTCCGGCGGGCGACAATCCCTTTGCCATACCGTGTTCCTCGTCAATCGAAAAATACGCCGTCCCCGGTAGTATACCATACCTGCGCCATCCCCGGCAAGCAAAGCGCGGGATTTGTTACAAATTGATAAAAAACGGAGCCGTTCGCCCGAACAGCCCCGTCTTTGAAATATTTTTTTCTGTTGTTTAGCCCTTCACGCCGCCGGAGGTGAGGCCCGAAACCAGATGCTTTTCGATGAGCATGAACAGGATCACCACCGGGATGGTGGCCAGCAGGGCGGAGGCGAAGAGGTAATGCCACTCGATCATATTGAAGGAAGAAAACTGGGTGATGCCCACGGTGATGGGCTTTTTGCTGGCGGTGGAAATGAGGACGGTGGAAATGGTGTACTCGTTCCAGGCATTGATGAACACGAAGATCAGGGTGGTCACGATGCCCGGCGCGGCCATGGGCAGCAGCACCCGGATCAGCGCCCCCACCACGGAACAGCCGTCGATGCACGCGGCCTGTTCCATTTCCGAGGAAATGGACACGAAGGTGCCCCGCAGCAGCCAGATGGCAAAGGCCTGATTAAAGGCTGCGTTGATGAGCATCAGGCCCAGCACGGAATCGTTGAGCTTGATGGTGATCATGAGCTGGGAAATGCCCACCAGCAGCACCACCGGGGAAAACATCTGGCTCATGATAACGAAGCCAAGGAAGGCTTTCTTGCCCTTGAACCGCATGCGCGCCATGGCGTAGGCCGCCGGGATGCCGCAGACCAGGCTGATGAGCGTGGCCCCGCCGGAGAGCAGCAGGCTGTTGCCCAAATAGGTGAGGACGTTCTTTCTTACGATGTCCTGGAAATTGCCCCATTTCCATTCCACCGGCAGGATATGCAGGAAATACATATCGTTGGTCTCGGCGGGGGAGCGCAGGGCGGTGATGAACATGACGTAATAGGGGTACAGGATCAGGAGGGACAGGGCGATGACGAAGGCGTACAGCGCGCCCCGACCCAGGGCGCTGCTCAATTGGGCGTTTTGCAGCCTTAGCACGCCGCACAGCAGCAGGAAGGCGGCGGGCAGCAGCAGCCACAGCCAGAGGGTGCAGGTAAAGTCCATGCCGGGCAGCAGGCTTTGAATCCTCTCCCCCGCCCTGCCGCCGTACAGCAGGCCGTCCGCCAAGGCCAGCTGGGCGCTGATGTCCGCCTGCCGCGCCCCGGACAGCACCGTGCCGATCTCCCGGGCAAAAAAGCGGGTGATGTTCATGGAGAAAACGGGCGGGATCAGCAGGGCCACGATGGCAAGGCCCACCGCAAGCCCCTGGACAAACCGGGAGGGAACGAAGGCCAGAGCGGCAGAAAGGCAGGCGAACACCAGCAGCACCAGCAGCAGCTTCCCGGCGGGAAGGCCGCTGGCAATCAGCTTCCACCCGGAAAAATGCCCTTTGGTGGAAGCGGTAAAGGTGATCATGCTGCTTTGGGTGCCGTCGGATTTATCCCGCAGGGTGACGGCCTCGTTCAGCGTCACGTCGCCGAATTCCTGGTAATCCTTGATCGCCGCTTCCACCTCGGCCTTGACGGACAGGTATTTTTCATCCCCCGCGAAGGTATTGGCGGACTTTTTCGTGTAGACCGTGGAAGTCGCCTCAAACAGCGGCAGCGAGAATAAAATCACGATCAGCGCAAGGGCGGCGGTGGCCAGGATCGCGCCCCATTTCCGGGAACGGGGCCGGGCGTCGGGAGCGAGCTTTTTCATAAGTCCTCCTTCCGCATGGAGATCATCATGTAGGCCCCCGCCACGACGCACAGGATCACGAACCCGATGACGCTCAGCGCCGTGGCAGCGCCCTTCTGCTGGTCGTAGAAGGCCCGCATGTAGAGCAGCGTCACCATGGTGTCGGTCTTGTTGGCAGGCGCGCCCTTGGTGATGGTGTATACGATGGGGAAGGAATTGAACACGTAGATGATGTTCAGCACCGTACTCACCGTAAGGCTGGGCCGCACCAGCGGCAGCGTCACGTGCCGCAGCTTTTTCCAAAAGCCCGCGCCGTCCACGGTGGCGGCCTCATAGTACGCCGCGTCGATGCTCTGCAGGCCGGACAGCACACAGAAGGTGACGAAGGGAATGGTGACGAAAATGCCGATGCCGCACTCCCAGGCGAACTCGATCTGATAGGTGAGCCGCCAGTTGACGGCGGTTTTC
>JAFSNT010000113.1 GCA_017443295.1 Clostridia bacterium | reverse complement strand
GGATGCAAAGCATCCGGGTTGGCCGCTTTCAGCGGCCGGGCCAGAAGCACAAGGCCGTCAAGCTGGGCTGTTCTCTTTAAGCAGCAGCGGAAGATTGTTTGTTCGTCGCATCAAGTATACTCCGCAGGAGAGGGTGCAGGGAATCATCCCCTGCCGCGGGGTCTGGGGCCGCGGAGACCCCAGTGGTTCCTTTTCCGACTAAAAAACGCGCTGCCCATTGTCGGCCGCGCGCGTTTTTTTCACTGATCGATTTTTCCTTTTTTCCAGCCCACGATGGCCCCGCACAGGCCCGTGGCGCGGAAGGAAACCTCCCGGAAGCCCGTTTCCTGCATCAGGCGCATGATTTCCCGGCGGCCCAATTCCCCCTCGCCGCGATGGGAAAAAAGAGGAGACGCCATCACGAACTGTCCCCCCGGACGCAGGGCGCGGATCACCTCAGAAAGCACCCGCCGGGCGTCTCCCCGCAGGGGCGCGCTCAAAAGGATCTCGTCAAAGGTATCGTCCCGCCAGGGAATATCTTCCATCCGGCCGGGAATCACGTCCGCCCCGTCCAGCATTTCGCTCACATACCGGGCCTGTTCCGCCGAATCGCTCATACCGCAGAGGGTCAGCCGCAATTGATCGTTCAGCCGGAAAAGCATCTGCCCCTCTCCGCAGGCCATATCCAAAATCTTATCGTGTTCCTCCACAGCCGCCCACGCCAAGCAGGCCCGCATGGCGGCGTTTATGCGCTGATGCGCATCCAGCAGGAAGGTTTTTCCCGCCGTCTGCGTTTTCGTCAGCATGCCGTTTCCTCCTCTCCCTGAGGGCGTTCTTCCGTAACCGTTTCCCAGTATAACACACTTGTGAAGAAATTGCACGCATTTCTTAATAATTTTTTAATATTTTTCTGATTTTAGAAATATTTACGTCATAAGTGTGCAAAAACTCATTGTCTCCTTCGGCTGAAAAATTCGCGCCGGGGTTGCTATGCGGGGGCCTTGCGTGGTATAATAAAAGATGGTGTTGTACGCCTCTTTTCGGCGTGCCGCCAATTGAGATCAAGGAGAAAAAGCATGCTGGAATTTTTGAAAAAAGCCTTGGGCCTGGGCAACGACGCGCAGCTCAAGCCCCTGTTCAAGATTGCCGACCAGATCGACGCCTTAGAACCCCAAATGGAAAAGCTGACCGACGAACAGCTGGCCGCGAAAACGGAAGAATTCAAAACACGCTATAAGGGCGGGGAAAAGCTGGATCATATGCTGCCCGAGGCCTTCGCCGTGGTACGGGAGGGCGCCAAGCGCACCCTGGGCCTGCGCCCCTTTAGGGTGCAGATGATCGGCGGCATCGTGCTGCATCAGGGCCGCATCGCCGAAATGAAAACCGGTGAAGGCAAGACCCTCACCGCCACCCTGCCCGCATACCTGAACGCCATCGCCGGGGAGGGCGTGCATATCGTTACCGTGAACGATTACCTGGCCTCCTTCCAGGGCGAGGAAATGGGCAAGCTGTACCGCTTCTTGGGCCTTTCCGTGGGCATCATCGTCCACGACCTGGACAACGAACAGCGCAAAGCCGCCTACGCCGCCGATATCACCTACGGCACCAACAACGAAATGGGCTTTGACTACCTGCGCGACAACATGGTGCTGTATGAAAAGGACATGGTGCAGCGGGGCCACGCCTTCGCTATCGTGGACGAGGTGGACTCCATTCTCATCGACGAGGCCCGCACTCCCCTGATCATTTCCGGCCAGGGCGAAAAGGCCACCGATATGTACGACCGGGCGGATCGGTTCGTCAGCCGCTTAAAGGCCGAAGAAGACTATCACGTGGATGAAAAGGAAAAGGCCGTCACCTTCACCGAGGAAGGCACCCGCAAGGCCGAATCCGCCTTCAACATCGAAAACCTGTCCGATCCCGAAAACAACGACCTGAACCACTATCTGATCCAGGCCCTGAAAGCCAACGCCATCATGAAGCGGGACGTCGACTATGTGGTGCAGAACGGCGAAGTGGTGATCGTGGACGAGTTCACGGGCCGCCTGATGGTGGGCCGCAGGTATTCCGACGGCCTGCACCAAGCCATCGAGGCCAAGGAACACGTGAAGGTGGAGCGGGAAAGCAAAACCCTGGCCACCATCACCTTCCAGAACTATTTCCGCATGTACAAGAAGCTGTCCGGCATGACCGGTACGGCGAAAACCGAAGAAACGGAATTCCAGGGCATTTACAGCTTAGACGTGGTGCAGGTGCCCACCAACAAGCCCATGATCCGTC
>JAFSNT010000112.1 GCA_017443295.1 Clostridia bacterium | reverse complement strand
GCTTCACCAGCTCGATGGCTTCGGCGGGATCATAGAGCTTGGTAGAGTCGATCAGCTTTTTGCTGTCGATATATTTCTTGCCGTGTTTCATCTTTATCATTCCTCCCTGTGGTGTTAGCGGCGCTATGTCCTCCCACAAATTTCCCTGAGGGGGTTCTTAAACTGATTCCAATAGTTCCCTATTACTCGTCGGCGACGGTAACGCCCATGCTGCGGGCGGTGCCCTTCACCATGCTCATGGCCGCTTCGATGGAGGCGGCGTTCAGGTCGGGCATTTTGGTGGTGGCGATTTCGCGCACCTGAGCCTGGGTCAGCTGGCCAACCTTATCGCGGTTGGGCCGGCCGGAGGCGGTGTCGATGCCCAGCACCTTCTTGATCAGCACGGGGGCCGGAGGCGTTTTGGTGATGAAGGTAAAGGAACGGTCGGAATACACCGTAATGACAACAGGAATGATCAGGCCGTCCTGCTTGGCGGTGCGGGCGTTGAATTCCTTGCAGAAGCCGGGAATGTTCACGCCGTGCTGACCGAGAGCAGGGCCGATGGGCGGCGCGGGAGTCGCCTTAGCGGCGGGAACCTGCAGTTTGATGTACGCGGTAATTTTCTTTGCCATGTTGGATGGCACCTCCTTCATGCTTGTGGTAATGGCGGCGGCGCTTTAGAATGGCGCTGCCTCCCACTGAAAACGGGGGCGGAGCAACGGCCCTTTCGGACCGTCTGCTCATTTGTCGAGCTTCTCGACTTGATCGAGGTCCACCTCGATCTGCATTTCGCGGCCCAGGAACATTTTGACCTTTACGCGCAGTTTCTGGCGCATGGCGTCGATTTCCTCCACCACGCCGGTGAAATTCTCCAGCGGGCCGGACAGAATGCGCACTTCCTCGCCCACAGCAATCCGCAATTCCAGCTTGTTGGGGGAGCAGTTCAGCATCCGATCCAGTTCCTCGGCGGTCAGGGGAATGGGCTTGCTTTCGGGGCCGACAAAGCCCGTCACGCCGCGGGTGTTGCGCACCACGTACCAGCTTTCGTTGGTAATGATCATGCGCACCAGCACATAACCGGGAAAGGTTTTATGCTGGGAGGTCACCCGCTTGCCATTCCGAATTTCCACAACCTCTTCGGTGGGCACGACCACCTCTTGGATGAGGTTCTGCATGCCGTTGTTTTCCACCGCTTTTTCCAGGTTGTCCTTGACCTTGTTTTCGTAACCGGAATAGGTATGCACCACATACCATTCCAGCGTACCCGGTCTGTCTTCGGACATGTCGGTACCTCCTATCTAAGGGATCGACCGCGCCGCTTTAGGCGGCGCGTCCTCTGATCAAAGAGCGAGCTTGACCAGAGCGGAGGAGCCCAGATCCAGCAGGCCAATCACAACGCCCATGAACACCAGGAACGCCAGCACGATGAGCGAATACTTGATCAAATCCTGGCGGCTGGGCCACGTTACCTTGCGCAGTTCGTGCCACATGTTTTTGAAGGGCCGCGCGATGTTCTGGGGCAGATTCTTGAAAAAGTTCACAAACTTGTTGCCGGAACCTTCCTTGGCCTGCTCCTTGCCCTTCACAACATTCTTTTCGTCTGCCATGATTGTCACATCCTTGCGTTTATCGGGTTTCGCGGTGAGCGGTATGCTTCTTGCAGAAACGGCAATACTTCATCAGCTCGATGCGGTCAGGCGTGTTTTTCTTGTTCTTCTTCTTGTTGTAGTTGCGCTGCTTGCATTCGGTGCAGGCCAGCACGATATTTTGCCGCGCTTCCTTAGCTGCCATGTGGAAACACCTCTTTCTTGGGGTTTAAGTCACGATGGCGGCGTCCCGGCGGCGCGTTTTGCGCGCGCCGCCGGAACAAACCGGCATCAGCATTATTCTACCATGCGAACCACGGCGCCAGCGCCAACGGTGTGGCCGCCTTCGCGGATAGCGAAGCGCAGACCGGCTTCGATGGCGATGGGGGTGATCAGTTCCACTTCCATTTCCACGTTGTCGCCGGGCATAACCATCT
>JAFSNT010000111.1 GCA_017443295.1 Clostridia bacterium | reverse complement strand
GCCAAGGACCTGCTTTCCCACGATACCATTCGCTTTGAGGACGTGATCGCCAACGCGGAATATCACCGCCAGATCGCCGAAAAAGAACGGGAGCTGGCCGAGCAGGCCCGGGCGGAAACGGTGCGCCTGCGGAACGAGGCGGAAAAGCTGTACCGGGATATGGAGGAAAAGAAGGACGCCTCCAACCGCAAGGCCAAGGAGGAAGCCCGCCGCATCATGGAAAAGGCCCGGCGGGATTCCGAACAAATTCTGTATGATTTAAAGAAAATGAAGAAAGCGGGCGGGGCGGCGCCGGATCACGAGATCAACGCCCTGAAAAAGCGCTTGGAGGACGGCATCGACAGCCTGGCCGAAGGGCTGAAAACCCCCACGGGCAATTTTGCCGAGCCGCCCAAGACCGTGAAGGTGGGCGACGTCGTGGAAATCACCCACCTGAACACCAAGGGCACGGTGCTTTCCCTGCCCGACGCCAAGGGCGAGGTGCAATTGCAGGCGGGCATCATGAAGCTGAAGGCCCATTTGAGCCAGCTTCGCCTGGTGAAGGAACCCCAGCCCAAGAAAAAGCAGACCGTTTCCGTGCAGAGCGGCGCGTCGGCCCCCTCCGTGGGCATGAGCTGCGACGTGCGCGGCATGGCCCTGGACGAAGCCATCGCCGAGGTGGACCAGTATCTGGACGGGGCCATGATGGCCGGGCTGCATGAAGTAACCATCGTACACGGCAAGGGCACCGGCGTGCTGCGGGAAGGCATTCAACGGCATTTAAAATCCTGCTCCTGCGTCAAATCCTACCGCCGAGGCAAGTACGGCGAGGGGGAAGAGGGCGTTACGGTGGTGGAACTAAAATAATTGCATTTGTGAGAAGTAGGATGTAGGAGGTAGGAAGTAGGAGGTTCTATATAGTCTGAATCAGAGAACGAAACGCATTATATACCTCCTACCTCCTACTTCCTACCTCCTACCTGATTAACTGACCCCGGAGGTGATTTACATGAAGGACAAACAAACCATCATGGTGGTGGACGACGATCCAAATATCGCCCAACTGGTGAAGCTGTATTTAGAAAAGGAAGGCTTTGAGGTAGCCGTGGAGACCCGCGGTGACGAGGCGGTTGCCGCGTTCCAGAAGAACCCGCCCAGCCTCATGCTGCTGGACATCATGCTGCCCGGCATGGACGGCCTGCAGGTGTGCCGCGCCATCCGGCAGATCAGCGCCATTCCCATCATCATGCTCTCCGCCAAGGACGAAACCTTTGACAAGGTGCTGGGCCTGGAATTGGGGGCCGACGATTACATCACCAAGCCCTTTGAGGGCAAGGAGCTGGTGGCCCGGGTAAAAGCCGTGCTGCGCCGTTCCTCCCCTGGAGAAAGCGAAAAGGACACGCTTTCCTTCCCCGGCCTTACCATCAGCCTGGAAAAATATGAAGTGCATTTCCAGGGCAAGCTGCTGGAAATGCCGCCCAAGGAGCTGGAAGTGCTGTATTTCCTGGCCGCCCACCAAAACCGCGTGTTCACTCGCGAGCAACTGCTGGAACAGGTGTGGGGCTTTGATTTCTTCGGCGACAGCCGCACTGTGGACGTACACATCAAGCGCCTGCGGGAGAAATTGCAGGACAGCGAAGCCCTGGGCTGGACCATCCGCACCGTTTGGGGCGTGGGGTATAAGTTCGAGGTAAAATAAATGATGGCCTTTGATTACAAGAAGGAATATAAGGAATTCTATCTGCCCAAAAACAAGCCCGTCCTCGTGACCGTGCCGCCCATGAACTTTATCGCCGTGCGCGGCCAGGGCGACCCCAACCAGGAGGACGGGGAATACAAGGCGGCCATGCAATTGCTGTACGGCGTGGCCTTTACCATCAAAATGAGCAAAATGGGCGATCATCGCATAGCAGGGTATTTCGATTACGTGGTGCCGCCCCTGGAGGGCTTCTGGTGGCAGGAAGGCGTTCACGGCATCGACTACGCCCATAAGGAAGCCTTTCAATGGATATCCGTCATCCGCCTGCCCGATTTCGTCAAGAAAGCGGACTTTGACTGGGCCATAGACGAAGCGACCCGGAAAAAGAAAACGGATTTTTCCAAAGCCTATTTCATGACCTACGACGAAGGGCTTTGCGTTCAGTGCATGCACGTTGGCCCCTACGACGACGAACCCGCCACCGTTGCGCAAATGCACGCCTTTATGGAGGCTCAGGGGTACGAACTGGATATTACGGACAAGCGGATGCACCACGAGATTTATTTGAGCGACGCCCGGAAGGTTGCGCCTGAAAAGCTGAAAACCGTCATTCGGCACCCCATCAAGGCCATTCAGTAGTATTTAAACCGATGACAGAAAGAACGTACAGAGTTTAGAGTGGAGAGTTGAGAGTTGAGATGAAGTTTGCTGACCGTCTGGACCTTCATTTTCAACGAAATATAATCTCAACTCTCAACTCTTAACTCTCAACTCTCTTAAAATAGGCGAGGTGGTTTTTCTGCGCAGCCTGAGCATGTTTTCCCGGCTGCTGATCGTGTTCTTAGCGGTGATTTTGGTGTGCGTGGGCGTGCTGTCCGCGCTTTCTTATATCAACCTCAGGGACAGCGCCATCGACAGCCGCATGAACGCCCTGAAAACCCAGGCCCGGGATATGGCGTATTTAGCCAGCCGAAATTCCTATGATTCCTTTTCCTCCATCTTAGGCGCCAGCAGCACGGCGGAGGAGTACATGAAATGGAAATCCCGCCGCATTTACCAGGAATACAACGCCTATATCATGGTGGTAGATCGCAGCGGGAAAACCTACGTTTATTATAACGAAGCCACCTTGCAGGACGAATCCCTGCAAAACGCCCTGAACCCGGAGGAAATCGCCTCCTACATGGAGCAGGCCCTCCAGGGCAAGGAAGTGGTGCGCCAGACCCAGAGCGCCGCCGGGCCCCTGTTCACCGTGCTGGTGCCCTGGGTGCAGGAAAATACCTACACCAACCAGCGCACCGTCATGGGCTTTATCCTGATCCAGACCGCCGCCCAGACGGTGCACGCCGCGTATCAGGGGCTGATCTGGCAGACGGCCCTGGCGGCGGTGGCCATGTTCCTGCTGGCGGCGGCGGTGGTGTTCCTGATCGCCCGGCAGATGAGCCGTCCTCTCGCGGCCATGGCCCAGGCGGCGGGCAGCATGGCCCGGGGCGATTTCCAGGCCCGGGCCCCGGAAGAGGGCGGAAAAGAAATTCAAGAGCTGTCCCAGGCGTTCAACCAAATGGCGGCCCAGCTTTCCAGCCTGGAGCAGTCCCGCCGGGATTTCGTGGCCAACGTGTCCCACGAATTGCGCTCCCCCATCACCTCCATCCAGGGCTTTGCCCAGGGCATGCTGGACGGCACCATTCCCCCGGAGCAGCACGCCCAGTATTTGCAGGTGATCACCGACGAGACCCACCGGCTTTCCAAGCTGATCGGCAATCTGCTGAACCTGTCCCGCATGGAAAACGAGGAAACCAGCCTGGCCTACACCGATTTTGACGTGAACGAGCTGGCCCGGCGGGTGCTTATTTCCCGCATGACCCAAATCGACGACAAGCAATTGGAAATCGACGTGCAATTTGAATCGGATCCCTGCTTCGTCCACGCCGACGCGGATCAAATTCAGCAGGTCATCATTAACCTTTTGGACAACGCCATCAAGTTCACCCCGGAAAAGGGAACGGTCACGATTCATACAAAAGAAGAAAAGGATCACGTTTCCCTGCGGGTGAAGGACACGGGCGTGGGCATCCTGCCCCAGGACGCGCCCCACATCTTCGACCGCTTCTACAAGGCCGACAAGGCCCACACCGTGGGTAAGGGCACCGGATTGGGCCTTGCCATCTGCTACCGCATCATGGAGCGCCACGGCCAGCACATCCGCCTGATCGGCGGCGAGGGCGGGGCCGAATTTGAAATCACCCTGGAAAAGGGCAAAAACGCCGGAGGACAGCATGGAGATTCAGGCAAGAGCGAAGATTAACTGGACGCTGAACGTGACGGGCAAGCGGCCCGACGGCTATCATCTTTTGGATATGCTGATGCAGCCCATCGCCCTGCACGATATCCTGTGTATCGAAGAAGCGGAAGGGCTGTCCCTGACCGTGGAGGGCATGGACGGCCTGTCCGCCGGGGACGATAATTTGGTGCTTCGCGCCGCCCGTACCCTGCAAGCGCTGGTCGGCATTTCCAAAGGCGCGCAAATGCATTTGGTCAAGCGCATCCCCATGGGGGCGGGCTTAGGCGGCGGCAGCGCCGACGCGGCGGCGGCCCTGAAAGGGCTGAACAAGCTGTGGGGCATCGGCCTGGACCTGCCCGCCCTGTGCCGGATCGGGGAACGGCTGGGCGCCGACATCCCCTTCTGCCTCCACGACGCGCCCCGGCGGGCCCAGGGCATCGGGGAAATTCTGACGCCCATGGAAAGCGGCGTCTTTCCCCTGATCCTGCTCCAGCCCTGCGCCGCCCTCTCCACCAAGGAAGTATTCACCGCTTATCACGCTTCCGCCGATATCGTACCGGCGGATACGGAAAAAGCCCTGGCAGCCCTGCAAGCGGGCGACCTGAACGCCCTGCGCGCCTGCGGGGGCAACGTGCTGGAAAGTGCCTCTATTCCCCTGCGTCCTCCAATCGCGGAAGCCAAGGAAGCGCTGTACCGATCCGGCGCGGCCTTCGCCCAAATGACCGGCTCCGGCTCCGTGGTTTTCGGCGCGTATGAAACCGCCGCCCAGGCGCAAAGGGCCTATGACCTATTGAAAGACCGTTATTCCCCCTGCATCCTCACCGAAACGGCCTGATTTTGGAGAACCGCATGGAAAAAGTGCCCCGTAAAAAAACGCGGCGGCCCCTGAAAGGCCGCACCGTACTGCTGATTTTGCTCTGCTGCGCCGCGCTGGCGGGGGTTGGGCTGTATCTCCTGCGCTCCCAGCCCGTTTCCCTGCCCCCCATTGGGAACCGTGAAACGGTACTGCTGTTCAGCCGTCCCCAGGAGGACATCGTCGCCGTGGCCATCGCGCCGAAGGACGGAACGGCCTATCCCCTGATCCGTCAGGGAAGCTCCTTTGCGCTCATGGGCCGGGAGGATGAAAAGCTGCGCTCCGATATCCTGGACGACCTGCTGATTTCCCTGACGGAGCTGCCTGTGGAAAACACCGTGCTGGAAAATCTCACCGAAGCCCAGGGCCTGCGGCCCGCCGATTTCGGCCTGGACCCGGCGTTGGCCCGCGTCACCGTGACCTATGCCGACGGGGAAAAGAAGGAACTGCGGGTGGGCAACCTGACCCCCGACGAGGAAACACCCCAGCGCTACTGCATGGTCAGCGGTTCGGACGCCCTGTATACCATTTTGGAGGCGGACAGCGTGCCCCTGCTGCGGGACATGGATTCCCTGCGGGACTTTGCCCAGCCATCTTTGGACGGCTCCCTGCTGGACCGCATCGAAGTGACCGGGCAGGTGGAATGGGCGCTGCACTATACCCCCTCCGGCTGGCAGATGGACGCGCCCTTTTCCTATCCCCTGTCCACCCTGCGCACGGACGCCCTGCTGAAAAAAATCGAAAGCATGGGCTTTGCCGCGTGCCTCGGGAAAGCGGAAAAGCTGAACCTTTCGGACTACGGCCTGGACGCGCCCGCCTTGACCGTTACCCTCACCCAGGCCGCCACGGTGATCACCGGGGAAACGGCGGAGGGGCAGCAGGTCAGCGTGCCCGTGCCGGAAACGGTTTATACCCTGCTGATCGGCCATGAAACCGGCAAAAGCGGCGTATACGTCCAGTGGCAGGATCAGGTGTTCACCGCCAGCAATTTCCTTTTGGGCTTCTGGAAGGAGCTTGAACCCCTGGATTACCTGCTGCAAACCCCGGTGAACCTGCTGGTGAACGATTTAAACGAAGTGCGCTTTACCCGCGACGGAATCACCCGCTCCTATCAAGTGCGCATGGTGGAGCAGGTCACGGAAAACAACCAGATCGCCGTGGACGAATACGGCCGCGTACTCTACGACTGCGCCGTGAACCGGGCGGGCGAAACCCAGGATATGGACGCCGAAGCCTTCCTTTCCTGGTATACCCGGCTGGCCTCCATAGCCGGGGACGGGCGGCTGCCGGACGGCTGGGTTCCCTCCGGTGAAAGCCGCGCGGAAATCATTCTCGTCAACGACCACCTGACCCGCACCGTCACCCTCTGGCCTTATGACGCCCTGCACGACGCCATCGCCGTGGACGGCGTGGCGCTGTACTATATCCGCAATACCTGGCTGGACGAAATCGGCGAAGCGCCATAATTGATAAAAACTGGGGGAAACCATTCTTTGCTGTCCGGGGCCTTCCGGCCCGGCCTCCGCTGAAAACCAGCCCAAGGGCAGGTTTTCCGAGCGCTACGGCCCCAAAGAAGGTTTCCCCCAGACCCCCTTCCAAGAAAGCCATAAAGAAAAACCAAACAACAAAGGCCCGTCAGTTAGTACTCGGTGATGGCAAAACTGCCATGGCCGGATTTCCTGACGGGCTTGTTCATAAGATAACAGGTCTGGGGGCCTCTGTCAAGCAGACTTTTTAATCAGATTGACACTTTTTTCATTACCACTGCTACCATTTGCCTAACAAAAGAAGACGGAGCAGGGGATAATCAGGGGGATTGTCAAGGGGGCGCTTCCCCCTTGACTGTAATCCGCACCGGCGGCGTGTACGCCGGGAGGACGGAAAATTTCTGGAAGGAACGAAGATGACTGGAAGAAATTTTCCTTCTTTGCGGTTTTTCCGCCCGGAAATCTCGAAGAGATTTTAGGAAAAACCGTGCGGGGGGACGAACCGCCGATGACCGCCTGCGGCGGGAATCTCATCGGCGGTGAGATCAGCCGAAAGGAAGCAATCTCCCCATGAAGGGGAGTTGCGACCTTTGAGGCTGCGGATACGCGGGGGGTATGCAATACCCGCCCGCGCGTTGCCATGCAGCGATAGCTGTATGGCAACGTGTTACCACAGGGAATCCGGATAAATACCTTCCTTCTTCATCCGTGCGATGGCGGCCTGCACCTGGGGCATATCGGGCTGATAGGTGACGCCGTACCATTTTTCCGGGCAGGGCAGCACCCGCACCCTGGCCTTGCCCTCGGCAATCAGCTGATTGGGGATCAGGGGCAGGAAATATTCGCATTTCAGGGGATTCTTGGGCAGGTTTTCCGCCAGGAACCCGGCGAAGCGGTTTTCGATCTCCGTTAAAATGTCCGGGGTGAAGCCCCAGAAATTCATGGAAACGGTGGTGCCGGCAGGCAGGAAGGTAAAGCTCTTTCCGTCGTCCTCGGTATACGCCGCGCCGCCGTCCCGGGGTTCGATGTGGGTGCGCTCCACAATGCCCGTCAGGAACTGGCCGGAAGGGTCCATGGCGCACACGCCCCGGGCCACGTGGCCGTTTTCCGTCAACGTGTTTTCCACCTGATAGCCCACCATGGCGTATTCATGCGCCGGATGGGGGGAAACCAGGTAATCGTACAGGGTTTTGAACGCGCCCTTGCCGTAGAAATCATCGGCGTTGATCACCGCGAAGGGGGCGGTGATGGCGTCCTTGGCGCACAGCACGGCGTGGCCCGTGCCCCAGGGCTTCACCCGGCCCTCGGGAATGGAAAACCCGGCGGGCAGGATTTCGGGCAGCTGATGCACGTACTCGATTTCCGCCGCGCCGCCGATGCGCTTGCCCAGCGTGTCCCGGAACAGGGCTTCGTTTTCCGGCTTCACGATCAGAATGATCTTGCCAAAGCCCGCCCGCACCGCGTCAAAAATGGAAAAATCAATGATCCAATGGTTCTGGGGATCCACCGGGGCCATTTGCTTGAGGCCCCCGAACCGGCTGCCCAGCCCCGCCGCCATGATCACTACCTGGGGTTTCTGCATAAAGGATTCCTCCTTCAATCGTCGTACCTGTCTTTCGGGCGGTCTTTCTTCCGCCCCTCCTCATTATATCCTCAATTTCCTTTTTTGTCCATCCTTCTTTCCGTCCCTTCGTTGACGCAAAAGCGCGTTTATGGTACACTGTGAGCAAGAAGAAATCCGGCGAAAGAGGGCGAACACCATGGATTACCGGGAATTGGCGAACCGGGTGCTGAACCGGCTGAAGCAGAGCAAGGGCGACGGCCGGTGGGACGATCATTTGAGCTTAGCCACCTGGGAATGGCCCCAGGGCGTGGCCATGTACGCCATGCTGAAGGTGTATCAGGCGTCCCGGGACGAAACGCTGCTGGCGGAAATCAAAGCCTGGTACGACGGCCATATCGCCCGGGGCCTGCCGGGCCGCAACATCAACACCACCGCGCCCATGTTGGGCCTGACCCTGCTGTATGAAATCACGGGGGAAGAAAAATACGTTCCCGTCATTTCCGAATGGGCGGAATGGATCATGCGCAGCCTGCCCCGCACGGAGGAAGGGGGCTTTCAGCACCTGACCAGCGACTGCGTGAACGAACAGCAATTGTGGGACGATACCCTGTTCATGACCTGCCTGTTCCTCTACCGGGCGGGGCATGCGCTGAACAGGCGGGAATGGCGGGAGGAAGCCAAATATCAGTTCCTTTTGCACATCAAGTACCTGCACTGCGGCAAAACCGGGCTGTGGTACCACGGCTGGTGCTTCTTAGGCCGCCATCACTTCGGGGAAGCCTTCTGGGCCAGGGGCAACAGCTGGATCACCGCCGGGGCCGTCGATTTCATTGAATGGCTGCCGGAAAACGACCCGGTGCGCAGGATCGTGACGGAAACCTGGCTGGAGCAGTGCCGCGCCCTGCTGGATTGTCAGGATCGGGAAACCGGCCTGTGGCACACCCTGCTGGATCACCCGGACAGCTATCTGGAAACCTCCGCCAGCGCCGCCATCGCCTACGGCCTGCTCAAGGGCTGCCGCTTAGGGCTGCTGTCCTGCCGGGAGCAGGCCATGGCCGCCGCGCGGGGCGTCGTGGGCATGATCGGCCCGGACGGGCTGGTGGGCGGCGTCAGCTACGGCACCCCCATGGGCATGGATCTGGACTTTTACCGCCGCGTGCCCATTCAGCCCACCGCCTACGGCCAGGGGCTGACGTTCATCATGCTCACGGAACTCATGTAGTTCTTCGGCCGACGCCCCCAGTTTTTTTGGCTTTTTATGGGCAAGCTGTTGTTAAAAATGTTGGAATAAATTGGTTTCCCCCTTTCTTTCTCTTGCCTTTTTTCCCAAAAACTTGTATAATAAGGCGAGTCGAATAAAAACGAGGTGCAATTGCATGAAATCCAGACGTTTAACGGAAATGGAAGGGTATATTCTCACCCACGGCTCCGTCCCCATGGAGGAGCTGCGCGACGTTTTCAGGATTTCCATGAACACGGCGCGGCGCGACATTGCGGAGCTGGTTCAGGGCGGCCGCGTGGAAAAGGTGTACGGCGGCGTGAAGGCCAAGGAATTAATGTCGCCCCTGGTGCCCTACGACGTGCGCAGCAACGGCCCCAGCCGGGCCAAGGAGGTCATCGGCAGAGCGGCGGGCAATATGGTGAAGGACGGCGATATCATCTTTATCGACTCCGGCACCACCACGCCCTTCGTCCTGGAATCCGTCAAGAACAAGCGCATCACCGTCATCACCAACAACATCGAGGTGATCCTCCGGGCGCTGGAGTACGAAAACATCCGGCTGATCGTGCTGCCCGGGGAAGTACACCGCAAAACCCACTCCATCACCGGGGAGGATTCGGCGGCTTATTTGAGCCACCTGAACACCAATTACGCTTTCATGGCCGCCACCGGCGCGACCCTGACCAACGTGACCAATTCCAGTCCTCTGGAATATTCCATCAAGCAGGCCGCTGTGGCCCACACGGAAAAGGCGGTGCTGCTGGTCACGGGCACCAAATTCGGCGTGACCAGCCTGCTTTCCTACGCTTCCCTGGATCAGTTCCATACCGTGGTCACGGACAGCACCATTCCCCAGGAATACCGGGAACGGCTGGAAAGCCTGCGGGTGAACCTGAACATCGTGGACAGCGTGGGATAACCGCCGGGCATACCGCAATCAAAAAAAACGGAGGGCTTTCGCTCTCCTTTTTTGTTTACCCGTTTTCCAATCGTTCCGCCAGAGCAAGCAGGTCCTCCGGGGCGTGGATGCGATAATCCGCGTGATCCTCGGGCAATTCTTCCGTAAAGGGCCGCCGCTTGCTCCAGTCCAACAGCACGGAGATGAGGCCGAAACGGTTGGCCCCCCGGATATCCCGGCTCACGTTGTTGCCGATCATCAGGACGCGGCTTTTGTCCGCTTCCGTCAGGCCCATGGCCTCCATGGCGGCGGAAAACATTTTGGGGCTGGGCTTGTCCTCCCCCACCGCTTCCGAAATGATCCATGCGGAAAAGATGTGATCCAGGCCGTTTTCCTCCATGGTGTTGTGGAAGGACTGCACCAGCCCGTCCGCCACCATCACGATGGCATAGCCCGCTTCATGCAGGCGCAGATAGGTTTCCTTCGCCCCGGGAATGCAGTCCGCGTGGATCACCACCCCCTGGTCGTTCCGCAGCTCGGTACACTCGTCGATGACAGTATCGCCGATATCGGTAAAAATCACCAAACGCTTTTTTTCGTTTGCCATAAACATTCCCCCCAATCCGCAGTATAGTTTTATCATATCATACCCACCCAGTTTTTTCAATGCGGGATTGACATTCCGCCCCGCATCATGTAAGATGGAGGCTGGGCCAAAAAGGCCCGAAAGGAGCGCAAAATTTTATGGAAACGACTGTGAACAAGAGCATGAGCATCGGCGAAGTGCTGAACATCCACCGCGGCACCGCCCGTATCCTGACCTCCTTCGGCATGCACTGCTTAGGCTGCCCCCATTCCATCATGGAATCCCTGGAGGACGCCTGCGCCGTACACGGCACCAACGTGGACGAGCTGGTGCATCAGCTGAACGAATTCCTGGCCGAAGCCAAATAAGGCCATGGACGTCCGCTGCGCAGGAGAAGCCCTGTATATCGCCTGCCAGATGGAAAAGCGGGCCATCCGCCTGTACGAACGGGCGCTGGCCGTATTTGCGGACGGCGCCTGTCAGGACGCCGTCCGCGCCATTCTGGCGGAAGAAAAAAATCACCTGAATCAGTTTTCACAAATGGGCGCGGAAACGCCCGATTTTGAGCGGGCGCAGCTGCTTTCCGCCAAGGCGGCGGAGGTGCTGTTTTCCGGCGGTCTGATGGAAGCCCAGCGAAAGGGCGCGTTCCAGTCCGTCCGCAATTTGTACGCTTTCGCGGCCCGGGAGGAGGAAGAAGCTATCCGGCAGTATTCCGCCTTTGCCTCTTCCCTTTCCGGCAGCGCCGCCAGCGCTTTTTCAGCCATCGCCCTGGAGGAAAAGCAGCACCTGGGCAAACTGAACGCTTTGCTTGACCAACTGAAACAGAATTGAGCGTGGAGAGCTAAAAGCCAAGAGTTGAGAGTTGAGAGCGGAGAGTTGAGATATTATATAGCGTCACATCGCAGGACGACCACGGTTGACTGACTATTTAAATCTCAACTCTCAACTCCCAACTCTCCACTCTATTCCAATCTCAATCTTGAAATTTTGTATAAGAAGGAAACAAACCTGATATGATGCAGCAGCTTACCGTAGCTTCCCTGAGCCGGGATATGAAATTTGAAGGCTTTTTGCTGGTGCGCTCGGCGGATCAGCGCACCTCCTCCAACGGCGGCAAATACCTGGATATGACCCTGTGCGACACCACCGGCGACATCAACTGCAAAATGTGGGACGGCACCGTGCCGCCCCCCAAGCAGGGCGCGGTGATCAAGGTGCGGGGCACGGTGCAGGAATACAACGGGCGGCTGCAAATGCGCATCGAGCGCCTGCGCAATCCCTCCCCGGCGGACGAGGTGGACGTGAGCCAGCTCATGCCCTGCGCGCCGGAACCGCCGAAGGATATGCTGCGGGAAATCAACCGCGCCATCGACAAAATGAAAACGCCGGAGCTGCAGGCCATCCTGCGGGAAATGCTTTTGATGTGCGGCGATAAGCTCAATTACTACCCCGCCGCCCAGCGGGTACACCACGCGGAGCGCAGCGGCCTGCTGCACCATACCGTGAGCGTGCTAAGGGCGGCGGAGGCCGTGCTGCCCCTGTACCCCTTTCTGGACGGCGACCTGCTTCGGGCCGGGGCCATCGCCCATGACCTGAGCAAAACCGCCGAGTTCATCAGCGACGAGGCGGGCAACGTGTCCGACTATTCTGCCGAAGGGCAGCTGCTGGGCCATCTGGTCCACGGCGTGGCCCAGGTGCGGGAGGCCGCCCGGCGGGCCAACGTGACGGGGGAATACGTGCTGCTGCTTTCCCACATGATCATCAGCCACCACGGCCTGCCGGAGCATGGCAGTCCCCGCCCCCCCATGTTCCCCGAAGCGGAAATGCTGCACCTGCTGGACGATATGGACGCCAAGATGAACGAAATGGAGGGCATCATGCGCCGCACCCCCGCGGGCGCGTTCTCCGAAAAAATCTGGACTCTGGATCGGCGGCTGTACCATCCCCGCATCCACGAGACAGAGCCGGAACAGGACAATTCCTCCGCTTCCCGCGATCTTTATTCCGGCCTTTTGTAAATTCTGCGGAAATCTCCCCCGGCGGTATGCAAAACGCTTGACGGAAGATGAAGAAACTGTTACAATAATATAAAGATATCGTTTCTTCCCGCATTCCCCTGCCGGGAACGCGATGCTGATCCAAGGAGGTTTCTTTGCGATGAAAAAGCTGTGCCTGTTTATGGCCCTGGTGCTGCTGCTGGGCAGCGCAACGGTAAACGCCGCGCTGGCGAGCGGGAGCAACCTGCAGGCCGATCCCATGGCCGTGAGCGCCCCGTCCTCCTCTTTCTCCCTGCCGGAGGGGTATGATCCCGCCTCGGAGGAGGACAACGGCAGTTATTCCCCCTATGCCTCGGCCTACACCAGCTACGATACTTCCATGTACGCCGGGGCCACCCCCATTCCGCTGGATCCCATTGATATGCCCACCCCCACGCCCAAGCCCACCCTGACCTTCAGCTACGGGCTGGTTACGCTGGACAATCTGCGCCTGAGCTTTGAAGCGCCCGTGGGCTGGGGCGTCGATCTGTCGGGCACCGACTCGGTGAAGCTGATCAACCAGAACGCGCTGGACGGCTATTACGCCACCCTCACCGTGCGCCTGTACTCCGTGGCCACCTCCTTCAAGCTCACCGACCTGCGCACCGAACTGCGCAACGCCCTCAAGGAAATCGGCCAGTACAACTTTTCCAAGTGGTCCACCACGGAAACCGCCAGCCGCACCCTGCTCAAAAAGGACGGCTACTACGCCGATTACAAGGGCCAGTATTACGACGGCACCGCCATTCACGGCCGCGTGATGATGGCTCTGCTGGACAACCATCAGGTGATCATGCTGCATATTTCCTGCCCCGACGGCTTCTTTGACAGCAGCTACAAAGCCGTGATCAACCACGTGCGCGAAACACTGAAGCAGATTTGATCCCGGATACCGCGAAACCGTGCGGTACCTGACAGCCGCGGGGAAGCATTTTCCGCCGCGGCGTTTTTTATGGAAAGGAAGTTTTCCCCTTCATGAAACGACTGACCGCCCTTTGCCTGATCCTGCTGCTGCTTTCCGGCGCGTTTCCCGCCGGCGCGGAACGCGTTCCCATTCCGGACGTACTCCGTTTTACCCAAATGCAAATGGACAAGGCGTACACGAATGAAAAGCAGTATATTCTGCGCACCTACCCGCATACGGCCAACGAGACCGTGAACGCGGAGCTGCGCGCCCTGATCGACGCCATGACGGATACGGCCCGTCCCTTCCTTCCCAAGAAGCCGGGGCAAATCGTTTCCTGTTTAGACGTGGGTTCCACCATTTTCCGTACCGGCAGCCAATGGATGAGCTTTCTGACCATCGCCCTGATTTCCCACGAGCAGGAACAGACCTATGTGGACTTTGACGCCCGGGTTTACGATATGGTTTCCGGCAGCCGCCTGGCCCTCGCCGATCTGTTCGCGCCCGACAGCGCCGCCTGGGACATGATCGCCCAGGCCGTAAAGGAGCAGCTGACGGACTATTTCATGACCGAAGCCCCGGACAGCGCCGCCCTGGAAGCCCTGTGCAGCCGGGACGCCCTGGAAAACGCCGCCTTTACCCTCACTCCCGCCAAGCTGGAGCTGCACTACCGGGCCGATACCCTGTACCCCGGCAAAAATACCCTGATGCACGTGAAGCTCTACTATTCCGCCCTGCGGCCCCTCATGACCGATTTGGGCCGGGAAGTCACCGACAACAGCAAGTATAAAATGATCGCCCTGACCTTCGACGACGGCGGCGCAAAAGCCTACACCAAGGACGTGCTTCTTGCCCTGCGCCGCCACGGCGCCAACGCCACCTTCTTTATCGTGGGCACCATGATGCGGTCCAATCACTACATCATGTGCCGCCAGCACGACGCGGGCTTCGCCATGGCCAGCCACAATTACGAGCATACCTATAAGAGTATCACCGCGGAAAAAGTGACCAAATGGAAAGCGAAGTTCGATTCGGAGATGGACGCCGTGGTGGGCGTGCGGCCCGCCTACATGCGCGCCCCCGGCGGCCAGGCCGCCGCGTTTATCAGCGCCGGCGTGGATATGCCCATGATCAATTGGAGCCTCAATTCCCACGACGCGGGCAATAAAAACGTGGACAAAGTGGCCACCCAGGTGAGCAGCAACGCCCGGGACGGGGACGTGGTGCTGATGCACGATCTGAATTCCGTCGCTTACATGTACATAGAAATCATCCTGGAAAATCTGGAAGCAAAGAATTTACTGTGCGTTACGGTGGACGAGCTGTTCGACCATTACGGCGTGCCCATGCTTCCCAACCAGACCTACACCAGCTGCCTGAAGCAAGCCGCGGAATAACGCAAGGCATTTTTCCGCCCGCCGCCGCATACCCTGTCCCGAAGGGAGGCAGGGATCATGCGGCAGGAGATTCAGGATCGCTGCATGCGGCTGGGGCAGTATATCGTTCGCACGGGGGCTACCGTGCGGCAGGCCGCCGAGCGCTTCGGCATGAGCAAAAGCTCCGTCCACAAGGACGTACACGAACGGCTCCGGGCCGTTCACCCCGGCCTCTACGCGGAGGTGCGGGAAATTCTGGATTATCACCACGCCGTGCGCCATCTGCGTGGCGGCGCGGCCACCCGCCTGCGCTGGAAGCTGATCCGGCAGGATAAAACGCGGTTTTCCCCGCCGATTTGATTTCCGTCCTTGCGCGGCCTCCCGCCCGGGAGGCCGTTTTGCGTGTCTTTTCGCCAAAAAATCCCCCGGCGGCGGGGGATGCTGTATCTTCGGAAAGATATTATCCGGCGGCTTTCTTCGCCAGGGCGCTTCTGGAAAGGCGGATGATCAGCAGGGTTGAACACATGATCCAGCCCATGGGATAGGCCAGGGCCACGGCTAAGAAGCCCGCGCCCAGGGCCTTGGTGACGGCCAAATAGATCTGCCGGAACACCACGAAGGAAGCCAGCATGATCACCGTGGGCATGGTGGCGTCGCCGATGCCCCGCAGGGCCCCGGCGTAAATCTGGTTAAAGCAGATGGTGATATAGAAGGGCGTCACGATGCGGATAAAGCGTTCCCCGAATTCCACCACTTCCTCCTTCGGAGAAAAGATAAAGAGCAGGGGTCGCGCCAGCACGAATACCATCAGGCCTAAGATCACCGTGGAAGCAAGGCTCATGAGCGTGGCGGTGCGCACGCCCTCCCGGGCGCGTTTTTTCTGCTCCGCGCCCCAGTTCTGCCCCACGAAGGTGGTGGAACTCATGCTGATGGCCTGCACCGGGATCAGGGCGAAAGCGTCCACCTTGTTGTAAATGCCGTAGCCCGCCATGCAGGCGGAGCCGAAATAATTGATGTAGGACTGCACGAACACGTTGGAAAAGGCCGTGATGGCGGACTGGACGCTGCTGGGCATGCCAATTTTCAGGATGTTCCGCAGGGATTCCCGGTCAATGCGCAGCTCCTTCCAGCGCAGGCCGTAGTCCCTTTCCTCCCGGGTCAGGGTGACCAGGATCAGCAGGGCGGAAATAAGCTGGGACAGGATGGTGGCGTAGGCCACGCCGTCCACCCCCATGCCGAAGGCCAGCACGAACAAAAGATCCAGCGCCGTATTCAGCAAAGCGGAAAAGATCAGAAAAATCAGGGGCCGTCGGGAATCGCCCACGGCCTTTAAAATGCCGCTGCCCATGTTATAAAACAGGATGCCCGTGATCCCGGCGAAATAAATGGACAGGTAGGTGTGGGCTTCCCCCATCACTTCCTCCGGCGTCTGCATGAAGCGCAGCATGGGGTCGATGATGATTTGGCCCACCAGGGTGGCAATCAGGCTCACGATAAAAGTGACGGCGATGGTGGTATGCACCGCCTTGCCCAAGCCCTGCCGGTCGTGCGCCCCGTAGCGCTGAGAAATGACCACCGACGCGCCGGTGGCAAGCCCCGCGCAGAAGCCCACCACGGTGTTGATGATGGAGCCGGTGGAGCCCACCGCCGCCTGGGCGTGCTGGCCCACGAACTGGCCCACCACCACGGTGTCGACCGTGTTGTACAATTGCTGAAACAGCAGGCCCAGGGCCATGGGAACGGAAAACCGCACCAAATGCCGCCAGATGCTGCCCCGGGTCATGTCCGAATCCGTTCTGGCCACGCGTCACGCCCCTCTTTCCGCAAATCAAGGATAGTTCATAGCTGATTGAAAGCAAAAGAGTTGAGAGTTGGGAGTTGGGATATATTTAGTGTATTTGGTTCTCCGGAAGTTGCAAATCGAAAATGAAAAGCAAACTAACTCTCTACTCTCCACTCTCAACTCTCCACTCTGATTAAATCTTCATTGCCTTTCGCAGCCTTGGCGTGAGAAACGCCGCCAGGGCGATTTTGGCCGCGTCCCCCGGCAGGAAGGGGATCACGCACAGGGTAAGGCTCTCCGCAAGCGTGCGGCCCGACGTCTGCATAAACCAGGCGGTGCCCAGCCCGTAACAGACGGCGGTGCCCCCTAAAAGCAATACGCAGCGGCCCCAAAAACGTTCCTGCAAGCGGGGGATATTCAGCCCCGCGATCAAAGCGTAAAACAGATAGCCCAGGATATAGCCCCCGGTAGGCCCTATCAGCCTGCCCGCGCCGCCCTGGAAGCCCGCGAACACCGGCACGCCCACGGCCCCCAGCAGGATATACGCCCCCACCGCCAGCGCCCCGTAGCGCCAGCCCAGCAGCAGGCCGCACAGCATCACGCCTAAGGTAGCCAGGGAAACGGGCACGGGGCCGATTGGCGCCTGCAATTGGGAAAGAATCACGATCAGGGCCGTGAACAGGGCGCAGAAAACCAGCCGCCGGGTATCCGTCGTTTTCATTGCTCCCGATTCCTTTCTATGATCCGGCGCAGGTAGTTGATCAGCTCTTCTTCCGTGCAGGGCTTCCCGTTGGCGTACCACCAGCGCATGACGGCCAGCAGACCGCCCACCCAGAACTCCGACACGATGGGAATAATGTGGTTTCCTTCCTCCCGCCTCACGTCGTCCCGCTCCTTCAGGCGATCCACCACTTTGTCCATACAGCGGCGCAGGAAGCTTTCCAGCATCCTCAGGCCCCTGTCCCCCGTTTCCATGACCACCTGTTCAAACGGCTCATGCTGGTTCATATAGTCCAGCACGCGCATGGACAGAAGCAAAAAATGCTCGCCGGGGTCCTGGGGCGGAACCACGCCGTCGATGTACGCGGAAAACTCCTTCAGCCTCTCCCGCATGCGCCAGCGCATAAAATCATGCTTGTCCTGAAAGTGCTGATAAAAGGTGGTGCGGCGGATCATGGCCTCGTCGCACAATTCCTGCACCGAGATTTGGCCCCAGTCCTTGTGCAGCAGCAGCCGGGGCAGGGCGTCCGTCAGCTGCTCAAAGGTGCGCTGGATCCGGCGATCCGTTTTGCCGTTTTCCGTGCCTTCCGTCATGGTTCCTCCTTGCGGGAATATCCGCAGATAATTGACACAATGTAATATATGCAGTATACTGTACTCGGAGAAAAAAGTCAAATCTTGCCTTTTTTCTGCTCATTTTCCGCAATGGATGAAAAAGAGGGGCGATCATCATGGATTTTCAATCCGTCTGCAAAAAACTGAAGGAAAGCTGGATTTTCTCTGCCGCCATTATCATCGTGCTGGGGCTGATCCTTGTGCTGTTCCCCGCTGAGACGCTCACCTCCGTCAGCTATGTGCTGGGCGGCCTCGCCATCGCCATGGGCGTGATCCGCTCCGTGCGGTATTTCAAGCAGGATCACACCTATCCCTACCTGTTCCAAAGCGATTTAGCGGTGGGCCTGCTCAGCGTGGGCTTCGGTATTTTCATGGTATCCCAGCCGGTCAAGGTGCTGTCCCTGCTGCCCCACGTTTTCGGCATGCTCATGGTGGGCTGGGGCGTGGGCGGCATCCTGCGGGCGGTGGACGCGAAAAAAGCGGGCTTTTCCTATTGGGGCGTGCTGCTGGGCCTGGCCATCGTTTCCATCGTGCTGGGCTGGCTGATCATGGCCAATCCCTTCGGGGCCATGGAAACGGCGACCATCGTCATCGGCGCGGGCCTGATTTATCAGGGCGTCACCGATATCGTGGCCGTGCTGGCGGTGGGCAAGCGCATCACCCAATGGAAAAATCCCCCGCAGGAGCAGTAAGCTGCGCATGCTCCTTCCCCCTGCCGCATATGCTCCGGCAGGGGGATGATTTTTTTGAAAAAGCTGCTGGTGATCTTCTTATTTCTGGCGCTGTCCGGCGGATTATTGTTCCTGCTGCCTCAAGCCCTCCGCGCCCCGGAAACGGCGGAAAAGCCTTTCACCATCCTGCGGGTGTGGAACGCGGATGGGGAACCGGCGGTGCAGTCCTGGCTGCGGGGGCAGGCCAGGGCGTATGAAAAGGCCACAGGCCAGCGGGTGTATCTGCGCGCCGCCCCGAAAAGCGAAGACCAGGGGCCGCTCCCCGACGCACTGATCCAGCCGGAGGTCGAAACGCTCTTGGCCCTGCGGGGGTACGCCCTGATCCTGCGGGACGAAAACCCCGCCGCAACCCCCGCGCCCACCGGGGCGCTGTTTTTCCGGCCCTCCGTTCCCCCAGAACGGTTGGAGACCCCCGCCCCCTTGCCGGAGGAAAGGGAACTGGGCGCTGTGCTGTGCCCCGAGGCGCTTTTGAACGCCCTGCCCGGCACGGTCATGAGCGCCCAGCCCGCCGCCGATTTTGCCCAGGGCAAGGCCGACGCCGCCCTGCTCACGCCGGGGCAGGCCGCCGGGCTGAATACGGGCTATCGGGCCTGCGCCGTCCCCGGCGGAAAGGGCTTTCTGCCCGTAAAGGGCCGGGCATACACCGAAGCGGGCGAAGCCTTTCTCCGGTGGCTTCAAGACGACGCCGCCCAGCGCGCTTTGGCCCAGGCGGGCCTGTTTTCGCCGCGCCTCCGGCTGTACGGCCCCGACGACCCCATAAGATACTTGATTGAAAACAGCCTTTGGGCTGGGGATTAACAGTTCATGGAGGCTTTAAGTCATTAGGGTAGGAGGTAGGAAGTTTATATAGTCCATCAAAGGAAGCGCCCAGGCATTTTGATGAACGTGACAAAACCTCCTACCTCCTACCTCCTACTTCCTACCTGATTTAAAGTGTTCTTTCAAAATCACCTGCATTTCTGCGTATATTCTCCCTCCTTCTGGGCATACTGCTGCTGAAAAAGGAGGGAAAATCTGCCATGAAGGAAGAAACCTGTATCCTCTGCCGCCGTCCCGCCGCCTTAGGGCTGCACATCATGGGCTGCCTGATCTGCTTTTCCTGCGAAAAAAAGCTGGTTCACAGTTCAATTTCACCTCTGCGCCGCCGTCGGCTCATGAAGCTGTACCGGCCCGCCGGTTAAAAAACGGGCTTGCGTTTTTCCGGCCTCTGGGGTATAATGGACGCATCAGGAACGAAAGAGGTGGAAGGATGCGCAAATAACGGTACTGCCGTTTTCAGCGGACAGCGAAACAGAAGCGTGAAATCACGCCTTATTTTCGTGCGTCCCGGCGGGCCGGAATTGAAGCGCGTTCTTTTTGCGTTCCTCTGTATTTGAGAACAAAAAAACGTGTGTGTTTCCGCGCCTGCGAACCAGATATTCGGAGGATTTTATGGCGCGGATACAGGTATCTCATTTGACCTTTGCCTACGATGGCAGCCCCGATCTGATCTTTGACGACGCTTCCTTCCAGGTGGACACGGACTGGAAGTTGGGCTTTATAGGCCGCAATGGGCGCGGCAAAACCACCCTGCTTCGCATTTTGGCGGGGGAGCTGCCCGCAAACGGGGCGGTTTCCTCTCCCGTTCCCTGCGACTACTTTCCCTTCCCCGTCACGAACAAGCAAAAAACGCCGCTGGACATCGCGGCGGAGATGGACCCGGAGGGGCAGGTGTGGCGGTTTATGAAGGAAATCGCCTGCTTGGACGTATCGGACGATATTCTGTGCCGCCCCTTCGCCACCCTGTCCGGCGGGGAGCAGGCCAAGGTGCTGCTGGCGGCGCTCTTTTCCAGGGAAAACCACTTCCTTTTGATCGACGAACCCACCAACCACTTGGACATGATGGGGCGGCAGGTGGTGAGCCGCTACCTGAACGGAAAAAAGGGCTTCATTCTCGTTTCCCACGACCGGGCCTTCCTGGACGGCTGCGTGGATCACGTATTATCCATTAACCGGGCCAACATCGAGGTGCAGAAGGGCAATTTCTCCACCTGGGAGGAAAACAAGCGGCGGCAGGATGAATTTGAAATCAACCAGAACGCCAGGCTGAAAAAAGAAATCTCTTCCCTGAAAACCGCCGCCCGCCAGGCCAGCGCCTGGGCGGACAAGGTGGAAAGCAGCAAAATGGGGGCGTCCCCCGGCGCCCATGAGCGGCCCAAGAACGCCCGATCCTACATGGGCGAGCAGTCCCGCCGCATGCAGCAGCGCCGCAAGAACTTAGAAAACAGGGTGGAAAAGAACATCGAGGAAAAGGAAGGGCTGCTGAAAAACTTAGAATTGGCGGACGACCTGAAAATCTTCCCCCTGACCCATCCCGCCGGGCGGTTGATCCAGTGCCGGGACGCGGCCATCGCCTACGGGAACCGCACCATTTTGGAGCATCTCACCTTCACCTTAGAAAACGGGGATATCTTAGCGCTGGTGGGCAAAAACGGCTGCGGCAAGTCCAGCGTGATGAAGGCCCTCACCGGGGAAATCGCCCCGGCGGCGGGGGAAATCCGCTTAGCCAGCGGGCTGATTCTATCCGTTGTGCCCCAGCAGGCCCATCTTTCCGGCAGCCTGCGGGATTACATTCGGGAAAACGGCATCGACGAAACCCAGTTCAAAACCATCCTGCGCAAGCTGAACTTTTCCCGGGAGCAGTTTGAAAAGCCCATGGAGGATTTCAGCGCCGGGCAGCAGAAAAAGGTGCTGCTGGCCTGCAGCCTGTGTACCCGCGCCCACCTGTACCTGTGGGACGAGCCTTTGAATTATATCGACGTGCTTTCCCGCATGCAGATCGAACGGCTGATCGCCCAGTTTCGCCCCACCATGATTTTGGTGGAACACGACCAGACCTTCCTGGAACACCTGAATGCCCGCGTCCTGCGGCTGGACTGACGGAGAGCGGAGGTTGGTGAATGCTTTATGTCAAGGTAGGAAGTAGGAGGTAGGAGGTAGAAAGTTTTATAAAGTCCACAAAATGAATCCAGTACCATTTATTTGGTCTTTGTATTCACAAAATAAACCTCCTACTTCCTACCTCCTGCCTGATTTAAAGCGTTCTTGAAACTGCTTCCCGCCAAATTGTCCGGCTGGCATTGACAGGCGGCGTTTTGGGCATTATCATAGAACCAGACAGAAGGAGGCGCTGCCCATGTACGAAGGGAAGCTGGTTCGGCTTCGGGCCTTTGACAACAGCGATTTGATGCATTGCCTGAATTACAGCAATGATTATGAGGTCATGCGCGGGGCCTCCGGGGCCATTCTGTTCCCCTCCACGGTGGACGACGAGGCCCGGGCCATGGGGCAGAATACCAGCTATTCCTCCGGGGAATACCAATTCGCCATTGAGACCATCGAGGGCGGCCGCTTCATCGGCAAATGCGGCTTCACCCGGGTGAACTGGAAAAACCGGCTGGCGGAGCTGGCTATTCTCATCGGAGAAAAGGACTGCCGGGGCAAGGGCTACGGGGCCGACGCCATCCGCACGCTCTGCCGCTTCGGCTTTGAGGAAATGAACCTGCACAAGATCAAGGCCCTGGTGTTCGATTTCAACGAACCGGCCCTGCGCTGCTACGAGGCCTGCTGGTTCCAGCGGGAAGGTCTGCTGCTTAAGGAAATGTACCGGGAAGGCGCTTATCACGACGTGGTAGTGCTGGGGCTGATACGGGATGCGGGCATTTGAGCAGCAGAAG
>JAFSNT010000110.1 GCA_017443295.1 Clostridia bacterium | reverse complement strand
CTGGGGCCGGGGGCCGCCAGCGGGCCGGGGGCCGCCGCCGGAGGCGCCGGAACGGTTAAAGGGCTGCTGGCCCTGCTGACCGGGGGCACGGTTAAAAGGCTGACCCTGGCCTCCAGCAGGACGGTTAAAGGGCTGGCCGGGCGCACCGGCGGGACGGCCATAAGGCGCGCCGCCAGCGGGACGGGCGTAAGGCGCGCCGGCGGGACGAGGCCCACCCTGGCCCTGCTGTCCGGCGGGACGGCCATACTGCCCCTGTGCGCCGCCAGCGGGACGGTTAAAGGGCTGACCCTGACCATTCACAGGGCGGCCATACTGGCCCTGGGGACGCTGACCCTGCTGGGGCGCGCCCACGGGCCGGGCAGCGCCGCCCTGACCGGCGGGCCGCTGTCCCTGCGCGGGCACGGGCCGGGCAGCGGGCGCGGGGGCCGGTTTGGCTTCCGCGGGCTTGGCCGCTTCCGCAGGCTTCGCCGGGGCGGGCTTCGCTTCGGCGGGCTTTTCCTGCTTGGGCGCTTCCGCCTTTTCGGCGGGGGCGGTCGCGGCGGGCGCGGGCTTCTCCTGGGGCTTCTCCGCCTCGGCCTGGGGCTTTTGCGCAGGCGCGGGCGCGGCCTCCTGTTTTTCTTCCTTCTTTTCCTTGGCCGGTTCGGGCGTCTTTACAGCCGCTGCCGGAGCAGCCGGCTTTTCCTCGCTCCGTTCCGGTTCGACGGCGGCAGGGGCTGCCGGTACATCCTCGTCGGGCATGGTCCAGGCCTTCGTATGCTGTTTGGCAAGCTCCGCCTGTTCCTCCTGGCGCTTGCGGGCCTTTTCCTCTTCCTCTTCCCGCTGGAATTTGGCTTCCTGCTTGCGCAGCATGCCAAGCACGCCTTCCAGACTTCTCCGGATGCGCGACGCTTCTTCCAGAATCGTGCCCGCCTGCTGATTGATTTCCTTTGTGGCCTCAGCCAGTTTCACCTTGGTCATTCGATGCTTGCACCCCCGCATTAGCCTTGTAATTTATCCTTTTCCTCGTTCAGCAATTCCATGATTCTGACGCACAGCTTGCCCTTTTTCAGGGCGGCGGCCATGCGCCCGTCCTTCCCGCAGGCGCGGGAAAGGGTATCTATTGGCAGTATATACGCCGGAACGCCGCGATAGGCGCAGGCGTCCAGGATTTTTTTCCTAGTGCCGTCGGACGCGCCCGCGTCCAGCAGCACCGCCGCCGCCCTGCCGCTTTTGATTTCCCGAAGCGCCAAATCAGCGCCTAAGGTGATCTGTCCGGCGCGGCTGGCAAGACCCAGCAGCCCCTCCGCGCCGGTCATGCCTTGGCCTCCAGCGTTTCCAGCTCGCGCAGGAGGGACGCGTGCGTTTCCTCCCCCAGCGCGCATTCAAATGCCCTTTCAAGCTGCCGCTGCTTGATGGCCTTTTTCAGGCACTCCGCCGAGTGGCACACATACGCCCCGCGGCCCGGCTTGCGGCCCGTCACGTCGATGGACACAGCGCCCTCCGGGGAGCGCACCACCCGCAGAAGCTCCTTCTTGGGCTTCATTTCCCGGCAGCCCACGCACATGCGCATGGGCACTTTCTTTTCCTTCATGGAACCATCCTCTGATTATTCGATGTCGTCATCCACGGGCAGCCGGTCGTAATCCTCGGCGGCGTCGGCGATCACCGATCCGTTGCCCTCCAGCAGGACGGGCGCTTCGTTGCCCAGCAGCTCGTTATACTGGGTCTGGGACTTGATATCAATTTTCCAGCCGGTCAGCTTGGCGGCCAGGCGGGCGTTCTGCCCTTCCTTGCCGATAGCTAAGCTCAGCTGATTATCCGGCACCACCACGCGGCAGATTTTTTCCTCGTTGCTTTGCAGCACCCGTTCCACGTAGGCGGGATTCAGGGCGTTGGCCACGAATTCTGCCGGGTCGGCGGACCATTTGATGATGTCGATCTTTTCGTTTTTCAGCTCGCTGACCACCTTGTCCACGCGCGCGCCCCGGGGGCCGACGCAGGCGCCCACGGGGTCGATCATGGCGTCCATGGAGGCAACGGCCATCTTGGTGCGGCTGCCCGCTTCCCGGGCGATGGACTTGATCTGCACCACGCCGGTGGCGATTTCCGGCACTTCCATTTCAAACAGGCGCTTCACCAGGCCGGGATGGATGCGGCTCACCGCCACCTGGGGCGTGCGGTTCACGTCTCGGTTGGTGCGGTACACCTGCAGAACGTATACCTTGATATGGTCGCCGGGGCGGTATTCCTCGCCGGGCATGAATTCGCTGCTGTCCAGGAAGCCCTGGGTGCGGCCCAATTCCACCTGCACGCCCTTGGGATCCACCCGCTCCACGATGCCGGTGAGGATTTCGTTTTCCTTCTCGATGTATTCGTCGTAGATCTTGCCCTTTTCCACGTCCTGCAGCTTCTGGCGGATCACCTGCTTGGCGGTCTGGGCGGCCACGCGGCCAAAGTCGGCGGGGGTCACGTCGATTTCCACGATGTCCCCCAGCTCATAATTGGGGCCCAGCGCCCGGGCTTCCTCCAGGGAAATCTGCTGGCTTTCGTCCTCCACTTCTTCGGTCACGACCTTGCGCGCGAAAATCTGCGCGTCCTTGTCCCGGGAGAAAACCACGGACAGATTCATGGGGGTGTTGGCGCCCCGCTTCATTTCCCGGCGGTACGCGGCCTTCAGGCCGTCCTCCACCGCTTCCATGATCTGATCCACGCTGATATCCTTCGCCTTTGCCAGCGCTTCGATCGCTTCCATCATTTCAGATTTGCGTGCCATTTTATCCTCCTGCTTTCTTTATGTACTCATCCCTTGTTACAGGGACGTTTCTTCCTCGTCTTCGTCCAGGGCGCTCAAATCGGGCACCAAACGCACCTGAGCCACCGCCTTGCGGGGCAGATCGACCGTTTCCTCGCCGCTTTCCAGCAGCACGTGGTTTTCGTCCATTTCCCGAAGCAATCCCTGCACGGCTTTCCTGCCGTCGATGGGCTTATAGAGCCTTGCCTCCACCAGCAGCCCCAAGGATTTTTCGATATCCCGCTTGGTTTTCAAGGGCCGGTCGATACCCGGGGAGCAGACCTCCAGGAAATCATAGTCGAAGCTTTCCAGGCTGGGCTGCACGGTCCGATGGAACTTTTCGCAGTCGTCTAAGGTGATGCCGCCCTCTTTGTCGATGTAAATGCGCAGATACCGGCCGGTGGGTTCCTTTTCCATGGCGGCGTCGCACAGCTCGTAATCGAATTTTCGGGCCGTCTTTTCGCAGATATCGGTGATTTTGAGCATGTTCAGGTTCTTTTGAGGCATTGTCCGCTCCTTTGAAACAGAAAAGAGCGGGATTCCGCCGCAGGCTTTGGAAAACACAGGGGCACGAAATAAAGCGTCCGCACCCGCGTCTTCCTGCTTGCAGCTCCCACTCTTCGTTAAACCCTTCTTTCTAAAAAGGCAATCATGCGTTGGTCTTTGAAATCTGCCATCTTTCTGACAGATTCTATCGGTTAGTATACCATATGCGGTTCCGAAATACAAGCGTTTTCCAAAGAAATATCGGAAGTTTCGGCAATTTGAAGTGAAAACGGAGCCTGTTTTTGGATAGAACCATCCTATTTCCGTCTCCTATTCCACCCACTTGTTCAAAAAATCCGCCATGCCGTTTACGATTTTTCCGTATTCCGGGGAAATGGTGCATACGTGGGGCGCGGTATCCAGCCAGAGCGTTTCTTTCACCGTGCTGGAAACGCCGCTTGCGATCAGGGCCGGGCTGTCCGGCGTCACGGTTTTATCGCCGTGGGACTGGACGGTGAGCAGGGGGCAATGAATCAAATGCAGATCCCTTTTGGCCCGGCGGATGACGGCGCTCAACTGGCCCACGCTGGCGGTGGGATAGCTGGTATAGCCGATGTCGTAATCCTGATTCAGGGTGGCCCGCGCGCCGTCCGCCTGCTTATGGATCATGGGATGGGCGAAGGCCGCCATGGGAGCCAGGACGCGCAGCCGGTTGACGGTTTTCATGGGCGCGGCGATGGTGACGCAGGCGTCGGCCTGCATCTGCTCGGCCAGCATGAGCGCAAGGCACCCGCCCATGGAAAGGCCCGCCACGGTGAAGCGGCGGTATTTCCCCCGCATGTCCGCCGCCGCCTCCCGGCAGGCCAGCACCCAGTCCTGCCATTTGACCTTGCCCAAATCCAGGGGCGTTTGCCCGTGGCCCGGCAGCAGCACGCCCCGCACGGCGAAGCCTTTCTCCTTCAGGCCCTCGCCCAGCAGGCGCATGTGGGCGGGGGAACCGGTAAAGCCGTGAATCAAAAGAATGCCGTGGTCGCCCTCCGGAAAATCAAAGGGCTGGGCCTGGGGCAGTGAAAAATCCTGCATGGCGCGAACGACCTCCGTTTTGTTGAAAAGAAGCGCCGTCCGGGCGAACCCGGACGGCAGGGGGTATTGAAATCAGGGATTATTCCGCAGCCTGGCCGCCGGAGAGCAGCGTCATCAGGGCGCCAACTTCTTCGGGCATGATCTCGGAAACCTTGGTGATCAGAGCGCCCAGGCCGTTGCTCATCACGTCGCCCAGCAGAGCGCCGGCGATTTCGCCTTCGGAATCGGCCATCAGCTGTTCCACGGGAACGACGGTCTTGTTTTCATCCAGCACGGCAAAGTCGCGCTCGCCGCCCATGGCAAAGGTGACCACTTCGCTGGAAATGGCGTTTTCCAGATCCATCAGAAAGGCTTCGGTTTCCAGCTTGATCTCGTCGCCGATGGTGACGTTCAGGGTTTCGGCGGCTTCGATGCCCTGGCCTTCAAACACGCAGAACATGAAAGCGCCCTTTTCAGTGGGTTCAACATGCACGGTGCAGCTGACTTCCTGTTCCACCATGTTCACGCCCACGGTCACGGCGTTCTCTTCCACCAGCACAGCCACGTCCACGGTCACGGTTTCTTCTTCCGCGGTAACGACGGTTTCCACGGTCACCAGGGTGGGGCCGTCGCTCTCGCCTTCTTCATTCACGTTGGAGTAGGCGTACACGGTCACTTCGGGGGTAACGATTTCGGGATTCTCGGCGGTTTCCACGGGGATGCCCATGGTGCCCAGAGCGCTGATCAGGGAAGCCACGTTTTCATCGCTCTTGATCTGTTCCATCAGGGTCAGCACGGCGGTCTTGATGGCTTCCATGTCGATTTCGATGGGCATGCGGCAATTGAAGGTCAGATCCAGGTCTTCAAAAGCGAATTCGCCCATTTCGGCTTCGCCGGGCTTCACAGCCGCGCTCACGGAGGCGATGTACTGCATCATGTAGCCGGTCATGTTCGTCATCAGGGCTTCCATGTTCACATTGGCCATGGCGCCTTCCGCCTGGGAAGTGAACTGATCCATGATGGCCTTGATGGTATCGTTGGCCAGGGTGAGTACGTAGCTGGGCAGGATATCGCTGGCCAGGGCGAAGCCGTCTTCGGTCTGTTCGCCAGCCACGGTCAGCAGCTTCTGGCCCTGCAGGCCCAGGTCAAGCTGAATGCCGTTATTGGCGAAAACGATCTGGCCGTTGGTATGGGCCAGCAGGGGCAGGATGGACTGCATCTGGGCTGCGGTGGCTTCGTCGACGCCGAGCATGGGCAGCAGGGAGACCAGCTTTTCGATGTCCGCCTTGGATTCAAAGGACAGGGTGAAGGAGGGAATGGTAATGGTGTTTTCGGTGTTTTCGCTGGCGGTTTCCTCAGCGAAAGCGCCGACGCAGCCCAGCGCCATCACAAGCGCCAGCAGCAGAGCAAGGATTTTTTTCATTTCAGGTTTCCCCTTTCTTTTCTTTCCGGCGTTGGCCGGTTATTTTATCCGCTTCGTTCAAAGCGGATCATCCACGATGCGATCGTGTGCTTACGGTATTATTATAGCATCCCACGCGTGTTTTCGCAATGACATTTCAGGCATGAATTTTGCTGTTTTCAGGCAGGAAAAGCGTCATTTCTTGTCTTGCCCCGGTCAGGGCCGGACGGTGGAAATGGACGGAAACAGACTGCCGCCCAGCGCCAGGGAAGCGAAATAGCTCCGCGTCCGCTGCACCCAGGACTGAACCAGGGCGTTCAGCGCTTCCGCGCTCAGCTGATCCACGCGCAGGGTCTCGGTCAGGGAGGACGGCGCGGTATAGGCGAAGGGCGCGGCGGTTTTGCTGGCAAGGTTCGCGCTGAGCGACGCGCCGCTTTCCAGATCGCGCCAGGTCAGGCTGCCGTTCAGCTGGGTGGCGGAGCGCTTGGCGCTGCCGGAGGACATGGTAAGCTCCAGGGTCAGGCTTTGCTCGGGAATATCTCCTTCCACGGGACGGATCAGCAGGCTTCCCTTGATTTCCCGGGAAAAGCGGTCGGTGGACAGGGTATAGACGTCCTCCCCCGGTTCCCAGATCAGGTTATAATCGAAGGCCACCGTGTTCATGGCCGCCTGTTCGCTCACCACGAAGCTTTCGTCCTCCTCCGGCAGGGTCAGCTTCACGGTGCCGGTATAGATGGTTCCGTTGGCGATCAGGCAGGACGCGTCGAATTCCGCGCCGCTGTTCAAGCTGCCGGTGATGCGCCAATTCTCGCCGTCCTGCACATAGGCGCAGGAAATCGTCAGCCGGGAAAGCGCGCCCGCGCCCAGGGGCACGGAAAGCTGCAGCAGCAGGGGCGCGGCGGAATAATCGTAGCGCTGCACCACTTCCAAATCGCCGGTCATCTGCATGGCGTCCAGCATGGAGAACAGGGCGTTCATCATGGAGGGCTGCAAATACGCGGCGGCTTCCTGGGCGGAAACCACTTCCTTGAGCAGGGTCAGCAGCTCCGCGTCGTTATAAAAGTCCACCATCAATTGCTTGATTTCCGCTTTCAGCGCCTGAGCGGGAATGGCGCAGGCCAGCTGGAAATACATCGTATCGCCGTCCCGGCCGGTGGAAGACTGGGCGTACCCGTTCAGCCACAGGTTCAGCTTTGTTTTGTACACGGCAATGCGGCTTTCGGCCCGGGCCTTCCATTCCGCCGGGGCGTTTTCCACCGCCAGCGCCATCTGCCAGACGGGGGGCCAGCCGCTTCCGTCGGAAAGCAGCCCGCTGAGCAGCTCGGCCAGATTCCAGTCCCGGGCGGCGGAATAGTACACGTTATCGCCGCCCAGCACCGTGCCGCCGAAAGCCATCTGCTGTTCGTCGTACATATAGGTAAGCTTTCCGTTGGTCGCGCCGTCCAGCGTCAGGGTCAGGGTGGCCTGGCCTTCGTCCTTATAGGGCGTGGTGGCATGCTCCAGGGAAAGGCTCATCCGGGGAGCAATGTTTTTGATCGCCGTCCAAAGCGCCGCGTCGACGGCCCTGGTGCCAGCGCCGGACGCCGACAGGGTCAACGTGCCCCGGAACGCCGATTCCTTCACCGCCTGCTGATAAAATTTTTCCGCCAGGGTATAATCCTCCGCAAGGGCGGGCACGGCGGCCGCCGCCAGCAGCAGCGCCGCCAGCAGCAGCGCGATTCCACGTTTCATTCCAGATCATCCTCCTCCACGACCCAGTTATCCTCCGCCGCGTCCGGCACAGAAACGGAAGGGCCGTTCATCCATGCGTCCGTCCGCAGCTCGTGCAAAAGCAGCGTTCGTTCGCTTTCGTTTAGCTCCGCCACCAGGGGGGCCAGCGCGCCCGTCAGGGGGGCCACCTCCGAAAGCGCGGAAGCCCGGGCCTTTTCCGCCGTCAGCCCCCGCAGATCCTTGGCGCTGTGGATACCGAAGGAGCCTTCCGCTTCCCCGGCGGTCAAAAGGGCGTGTACCTTGGCTTCCAGCGTCACGTCCGACCCGGTTTTCCGCTGCACGCTCACGTCGCCCTCCAGCCCGTTTTCGGTAAGGGTCACATCCGGCGACAGGATCCAGGCGGTTTTGATCCCGTGCTCCTTTTCCGAACAGGTGATTTTGCCCGTCCAGTGCTCTTCTTCCTCGCCCGCTTCGTTTTTCAACGCCGCTTTCAGGGTATACTCCGTGGATCTCCCGTTCAGGACGCGGGTCAGGCTGCCATCCGCGTCGAGGGTGGTCACGTTCTGTTTGGCGGTCAGCTTGACGCTCAAACTGCCTTTCAGGCTGTTTTTCGATCCGACCCCCGCTAAATTCACCGAAATATAGCCGCCCTTGCCCGGCGTCCAGCCGCCGTACATCGTCACCTTGCGTACGTCGCCGTCCCTTTCGGCCTTGCCGGTAAACTGCAGCCCCAGCTCGTTTCCTTCCTTATCCAGGAAGCGCTTGATCCGGCATTCCCCGGAAAACGTAAGGGCGCTCAGCAGCTTTTCCACGTCGCCGTACAGATCCGGCTGCATCCTGAACGCGTCCTTTACATACGGCAGGATCGCTTCCAGCACCTCCGGCCAGGCTTCGTTCAGCTTTCCGTCCGGGAACAGATAATTCAGGTAGTTCGCGGCGGCGTTCGCGTTCTTGATGGAGGTGGTTTCCTTCACTTTTTTAGGCGTCACGCAGTTTTCCAGCGCGGCGTACAGCGCGGGCGCGGCCTTGCCGTACAGGGCGGGCAGCACAGTCAGATCGGGCAGCGGCGCGGTTTCCCCGCCGATCAGCTGCAAGGCGTCCGGCCCGTCAGGGTTTGTCAGATATGCGCCGCCGGAGGGCTGGAACGCCGTCAGCGTATACCCCGCCTGCCGTTCCACGAAAGCGGAAATCAGCCTTTCCCCGTTCTTTAGGACGGCCATCGCGTCGTTCCTCCCGGCGGATACCCGAAGGGTCAGCCCCTCCAGCCATCCGTTCACGATTTCCAGGGACCGGCTGCTCAGGGTGGACAGGCTGTTCAGCTGCCCCGAAATCTCCAGCGTCATGTGATCCCCGGCGAAAAGCTGCTCGTACCGGGGAGAAAATTCCGCCAGCGCTCCCGGGCAGGAAAGCCACAGCACCGCCGCCACCAGAAGAGTGAAGATACGCACGCGTCCGCGCATGTTGCCACATCCTTTCGGCTTTCATGAATCATAACGAAAAACGAAACCTTTTTCTTGCAGGGAAACAGGAATATTTTCCATCGCGTTCCTTTCTTCCCGCTTTTTCCAATTTATTATAGCGCACTTTGGCGGAATTGAAAAGGGTTTGCCAGACGTTTTCCAGTGCTATATCCTGTGGATAATCTTTTTTCATGTACAATATGGGCGAATAAGTGAAAATCCGCACGGATGCAAAAAATATTTTGGAAAAGGGGTTGCTTTTTTCAGCTTTTCCAGTACAATAGAGCTGTATTTCTTCAAAATGTTCGGATTTTTGACAGAAATTGACGGAGGAGGCGCGGTTCATGCAGGAGCTGAGAGAAGCCATCGCCCGGTACGGTCAGGGCATCGGCCAGAACATCGTAAAGGTGGATATGTTTTTGAACCACCGCATTGAAACCGGCCTGCTTTTCCGCATGGGCGAAGAACTGGCCCGTCGGTTTCAGGATTTGAAGCCCGACCTGATCCTGACCGTGGAAGCCAGCGGCATCGCCCTGGCCCTGGCCACCGCCCGGGCCATGAACGACCTGCCCGTGGTATTCGCCAAAAAAGGGGCCACGGTGGTGCAAAGCCCCGATGTGGCGGAAGCGAAGGTGTATTCCTTCACCCACAAGCGGGAAAACGTGATCCGCGTGGATAAAAAATTCCTGCCCCAGGGCAGCCGCGTGCTGATCATCGACGATTTTCTGGCGGACGGCCAGGCCTGCCAGGGCATGATGGCCCTGTGCGCCCAGACGGACTGCCCCATCGTCGGCATCGGCATCGGCATCGAAAAGGGCTTCATGCAGGGTGGAAAAAACCTGCGCGCCATGGGCATTCGATTAACGTCTTTGGCAGTCGTCACCGGCATTGAGGATGGAAAGATCCTGCTGGCGGACGACTGATCCAAATAAATCAACATCATCCAATATCATTGGAGGAGGAAACATTCATGAAGAAAATGCTCGCTCTGCTACTCGCCCTGATCCTGTGCGTGGGCATCATTCCCGCCATGGCGGAAGGCATCGCCAAGGAAGATATCAAGATGGGCGTGATCCTGCTGCACGACGAGGATTCCACCTATGACCTGAACTTCATCAACGGCGTGACCGAAGCGTTCGCCAACCTGGGCCTGAGCGAGGATCAGCTCATCATCGCCCGCAACCAGCCCGAATCCAACCAGTGCGCCGAAACCGCCCTGGACCTGATCGACGAAGGCTGCAACATGATCTTTTTCGACAGTTATGGCCATCAGTTCTATACTGACGACGCGGTTGCCGCCAACCCCGAAGTGAAATTCTTCCACGCCACCGGCGACCGTGCCCACGTGCTGGGCTATGCCAACCTGTACAACGCCTTTGCCGACATCTATGAAGGCCGCTATCTGGCGGGCATCGCCGCCGGCATGAAGCTGAACGAGATCAAGGCCGCCGGCCAGCTCAAGGGCGAAACGCCTCTGATGGGCTACGTTGGCGCTTACACCTACGCGGAAGTGGTTTCCGGCTACACCAGCTTCTATCTGGGCGCCAAGTCCGTCTGCCCCGATGTGACCATGAAGGTGCAGTTCACCGGCTCCTGGTACGATGAAAAGGAAGAAAAGGCTGCCGCCGAGGCGCTGATCGCCCTGGGCTGCGACCTGATCAGCCAGCATGCCGACTCCATGGGCGCTCCCACCGCCTGTGAAAACGCTGGCATCCCCAACGTGTGCTACAACATCTCCACCAAGGAAAGCTGCCCCGACACCTATCTGGTGTTCTCCCGCATCAACTGGGCGCCCTACTTTGAATACATCATCGAAAAGACCATCGCCGGTGAAGAAATCGAAACCGACTGGGTTGGCACCATCGCCAGCGGTTCCGTCGTTGTGGCCGACCTGAACGAAGCCGTGGCCGCCGCCGGTACCCAGGAAGCCATCGACGCCGCCACCGCCGAGCTGGTGGCCGGTACCCTGCACGTATTTGACACCGCCAAGGAAGGCTTCATCACCGTGAAAGGCGAAGCCCTGACCGAAGACTGGAAGCCCGGCGAAGGCACCGACGGTTCCTTCGTGGACGGCACCAAGATCGTGTACGACGGTTACTTCCATGAATCCCTGTACCGCAGCGCTCCCTACTTCGACGCCACCATCGACGGCATCGAACAGCTGAACCAGAAGTTCTGATCGACCGCGTCACGGGTTCCGTGCGCAAACCTTTCTATCGGACTGCCGCCTTTTTGGTGAGGCGGCAGTCCGAATCCATTTATTCAGGCAAAACGTGACCGGACGGAGGATCGCACGTGGAAAAACAGCTTGCGCTGCAAATGAAGGGCATCACCAAGCGCTTCGGCGGCATCGTCGCCAACAATCATGTGGACCTGGACGTGTATCGGGGGGAAATCTTAGCCATTTTGGGCGAAAACGGCTGCGGCAAAACCACCCTGATGAACATGATCTCCGGGATCTATTTCCCGGACGAGGGGAAGATTTATGTGGACGGCCAGGAGGTGGTGATCCGCTCTCCCAAGGACGCTTTTTCCCACGGCATCGGCATGATCCATCAGCATTTTAAATTGGTGGATTTGTTCACCGCCGCCGAAAACGTGGTGCTGGGCGTGAAGGAGGAAGGGCGCTACAACCTGAAGGACGTCAACGCCCGTGTGACGGAAATCGCGAAAAAGTACGGTTTCCACCTTGATCCGAAGAAGAAAATCTACGATATGTCCGTTTCGGAAAAGCAGACGGTGGAAATCATCAAGGTGCTGTACCGCGGGGCGGATATCCTGATTTTGGACGAACCCACCGCCGTACTCACCCCTCAGGAGATCGTGCGGCTGTTCGATGTGCTGCGCCGAATGAAGGCGGACGGAAAATCCATCATCATCATTACCCACAAGCTGAATGAGGTGATGGAGGTCAGCGACCGGGTGGCCATCCTGCGCCGGGGCGAGCATATCGCCACCGTGGAAACCAGGGAAACCAACGAAGCCCAGCTGACGGAAATGATGGTGGGCAAAAAGGTGGACCTGAACATCGAACGCGCCGAGCCGACGAACGCCGTGCCCCGCCTGATCGTGAAGGACCTGAACCTGTACGATCAGGAAGGCATCCACGTGCTGAAAAACATTTCTTTTACCGCCAAGGGCGGCGAAATCCTCGGCATCGCCGGAATCGCGGGCAGCGGGCAAAGGGAGCTGCTGGAATCCATTTCCGGCCTGCAGCCCCTGCGCAGCGGCGAAATCACTTTCTATAATCCCAAGAAGGATAAGCCCGTCAGCTTCTACCATAAAACCATGAAGCGGGTGCGGGAATTGGCGGCCAAGGGTACCTTCCACGACGGCCAGGGCAAGCCCGTGTCCTTCGACGGCATGAGCAACAAGGCCGTGTGGAAATGGGTGCAGAGCCAGGACGTGCTGTTCAACGAGGATGAAGTGGTGAACCTGCGGGACAAAAACCCCCTGCAGATTCGGGCGCTGGGCATCCACCTTTCCTTCGTGCCGGAGGATCGGCTGGGCATGGGCCTGGTGGGCAGCATGGGCATTCGGGATAACATGATGCTCCGCAGTTATCGGAAAGGCCCGGCGGGCTTTTTGGACAGGAAAAAACCCCTGGACACGGCGGAAAGAATCATCCAGGAGCTGGAAGTGGTCACGCCCAACGCCAACACCCCCGTGCGCCGTCTGTCCGGCGGCAACGTGCAGAAGGTGCTGGTGGGCCGTGAAATCGCCTATATACCCAAGGTGCTCATGGCGGCCTATCCCGTGCGCGGCCTGGACATCAATTCCTCCTACACCATTTACAACCTGCTCAACGCCCAGAAGGAACGGGGCGTGGCCGTGATTTTCGTGGGCGAGGATTTGGACGTGCTGCTTTCGCTGTGCGACAGGATCATGGTGATCAATTCCGGGGCCGTCACCGGCATCGTGGACGCCCGGACCGCCACCAAGGAAGAACTGGGCCTGCTCATGACCAAAACAGAGCCGCTTCGGAAGGAGGACGCTTAAATGACCGCAAAGCATACCCCGGCG
>JAFSNT010000109.1 GCA_017443295.1 Clostridia bacterium | reverse complement strand
TACCTCCTACCTCCTACCTCCTACCTTACTTAAAGTGTCCTTCTCTCACTTATTTCCCGTCCCCGCCAGCCTGTCCAGCCACTGTCCGCACCCCTCCGTAATATCGTCGCAGGCGATGTCAAAATTGCCGGTATACCAGGGGTCGGCAATGTCCCGGGGCCGGGAGCTGTGTTCCAGCAGCAGGTGGATTTTGCCCTTGGGGTCGCCGCCGCAGATGCGGCGCATGTTGGATAAATTGCGGTTCTCCATGCCCAGCAAAAGATCATATTGGTCATAATCCGCCCGGGTCATTTGACGGGCGTATTTGCCCCGGCAGTCGATGCCCAAGGCGCGGAGCTTCCTTTGGGCGGGCGGATAAACGGGGTTGCCGTATTCTTCGTCGCTGGTGCCCGCCGAGGCGACGAGGATTTCCTTTCCCAGGCCCCGCTTTTCCGCCATATCCCGGAAAATGAACTCCGCCATAGGGCTGCGGCAGATATTGCCAAGACAAACCATTAAAACGCGAATCATCTCGATTGAGCTTCCTTTCATGCTGCATGCAGAGCGAAAAGTGGAAAGTGAAAAGTGGAAAGTGAAGATTATTTAGTCTACACGTTACGCAATCCGAGCGGACAGGCAAAATATCATTCCACTTTTAACTTTTCACTTTTCACTTTCTGTAAGGGGCTGTATCAGCCTCACCCCGCGCTTGACCACATAATCAATGGGCAGCCAGTATTCCAGGCCGCCGTATTCGTCGGTTTCAAAGTACCAACGCGCGCCGGGCAGGTCCTCCGGGGACAAGGCGGCCCGATACGCCCCGCTGCGGGTCTGGTAGGAGGGCGCGGCGCCGTTGATGCGTTCAAAGGTGGCGCCGGGGGCGGAATCCACCACCCGAATCATGGTGCCGTCCTCGTTCCTGCCGCACACCAGGGCAATGTGGCCCCGGGCGATGGAAAAGCTGAAATACGCGCCCTCGTCCAGCAACTGCAAAATCTGATTCTTGTCGTCGTACAGCTTCCCTCTGGTTTTGAAGCCGAAATCCCGGGCGGCGGTGTTGATGAGCAATTCGTTGCTGGTGCCCTCCTCGGGGATCAGGCAGTAGGCGTACTTGGTGGCCAAATTTTCCGGCAGGGCCGCGTCCTCCGTATGCCCCATGCGCTGCAGGGCGTGGGACAGGGTGAAAATGGCGCAGCCCGATTTGCCCAAATTGCTGTGGCGGTATTTCTTATCCTTCCACCAGCCGTCCTTCTGGCTGTACACGCCGTCAAGCTCCGTCTTGGGCGACAGGCTGCCGACCACGGTAAAAGCCGCTTCCGCTGTGCGGGTCAGGCTGTTCTTGTCCGTCACGGTGACGGTCAGCACGTATTCCCCCGCCTCCCGGGGCCGGTACGCGGCGGTGAAATGATCCCCCTTTTCGCTTTCAGCCAGCTTTTTCCCGTTGCCCGCCAGGGTGTACCGGGTCTGGCAGTTTTCCCAGGCGGCCACGGTGATATCCAGCACTTCCCCCACCGCCAGGGTCTCGGTACTGAGGGTCACGGCCATTTCGCCCTCGGGCAGGGCGGCGGAGGCCTTGGGCGGCACGGCGAAGCCGGTATAATCCCGCGTCAGCAGCACCTTGGCCGTTGCCGCGTCCACCAGCGCCCCATAGGCGTACTGGTCATTCCCGGCGAAATAGCCGAAGCGCCAGGCGTTTCCCTCCGCCTGCACGGCGCTGTACAGGTTCGTTTTCCCGAAGGCCTTGAACTGCTTTTTCAGGGCCTTTTCCGCCGCGGCGGCGGCGTCCGTGGGAATCACGGCTTCCCCCTCGGTGGGGCCGGTCAGTGCGATCTTGGATATATCCGCCCAGCCACAGCCTTCCTCGGCCAGCACCAGGCACCGATCGTTTTCGATCATGGTCACGGTCACGGCGGTACCGGCGGCCAGGGACAGAACGGTTTTTCCCTCTTTGCCGGGGGCGGTCGTCAGCTCGCAGGGAGCGACCGCCGTGCCTGCTTCCTTCATCCAGTCCTGAGTTCCGGCGGGTTCCTGATACTGGAAGGTGAAATGGCTTGTTTCCACCCAGCCTTCCCTTCCGTCCACCAGGGCCTTGGCCCAGTCCCCCTCCACGGAAAGCACTTCCACCGGGCTTGCGCAGGATATGGGGCCTAAGATGGCCGCGCCTTCCGCCGGTTCAGCGCGCAGCAGGGCCGAGCCGCCGTCCAAATACACCGTTTGCCCCGGCAATTTGGAGGCCAGCTTCAAAAACTGGGTTTTCACATAGCCCGTCTTTTTCTTATAGACGACGCGGCTCCATACTTCCCCCACTTCCTCTACCTCCACCAGGGTCTTATTGGGTACGGATTCCAGGGGGGTGGACTTTTCGTCCGCCTTTTTCCGTATGTTCAGCGCGCCGCCCGGCGTGATCACCCGGGCCGTTTCGCCCAGGGCCGCGCCGATGGCGCAGAGCAGCAAAAGCATCACCGCGAAAAAAATCAACCGCTTGCCGTGTTTCACGTTCATTCCCCTTACTTGCTTTGGTGTGACCGCACCTATCTTACCACAAGTCCGGCGGAATTTCTACCTTCCCAATATTTTTACATTTTCCCCGGCGCTTGCAATCCGGGCGCGTCTATGCCATAATAGATAGGAAAATAAACAAAAGCGAGGGAAAGCCCATGGCTGCCGGGATTTGGGTCAGGCTGGTGAAAAAGAACCGCATCGAAAGGGACGCGACCGTGGCGTGTACGCGGGCGGACTGGCAGGAGGCCCTTGCCCAGGCCTGCCATGCGCTGGACATTGGCAAGCCCCTGGTGCTGCCCCGCCACGAACGGGATTGGGAGCAGTTTTCCCAGGCCCGGTTTTTGAAGGAGCATTTCGTGGAGGACGTGCCCTTCGACCGCATGGAAGTGGAATTTATCGACCCGGACCAGAAGCGGAAGCAGCCGGGCATTCTGTAAATCGGAGAAAAACATGCGCATCAAATTTTTGTTTTTTCTGGCCCTGCTGTTCTGCCTGATCGCTGTTTCCGCCAGCGCGGACATGGTGTTCAGCGAGGTCATGGCCTCCAACGGCGTGTATACCAACGGGGAGGCCTACGACTGGGTGGAAATCCATAACACGGGCAGCAAGGCCGTGGATTTAAGCGGTTATTATCTTTCCGACAGCAAAAAGAACCCCACCAAATGGGCGTTTCCGGCCAAAACCACCGTGAAGGCGGGGGCCTATATCCTGGTCTACTGCACGGGTGAGGACATGAGCGCCGGGAAAAACGGCGTGTATTACGCCAACTTCAAAATCTCCGCCTCCGGGGACAAGCTGATCCTGACGGAGCCGGACGGCGTGACCCAGGCGGCGTATCTCGACATCCCCGCCCAGTACGGCAACGTGTCCTGGGGTCTGCCGGAGGGCGGCAGCGAATACCTGTATTTTGCCGAGGCCACGCCCGGGAAAAAGAACCCCCAAACGGGGTACGCCGCCCAAACGGACGCGCCGGTGATTTTGACCGCCGGGGGCTTTTACGACGGCTCCGTGACCGTAAATGTGCAAGCCGCACAGGAGGCCACGGTACGGTATACATTGGACGGCTCCACCCCCACAGCCAAGTCCAAGCAATTCCCGGCGGAGGGTCTCACGTTCAGCAAAACCGCCGTGCTGCGGGTACGGGCCTTTGCAAGCGATCAGGTGCCCTCCCCCACCGTTTCGGCCTCCTATTTCATCGGCCTTGAACAACCCGTGCCGGTGATTTCCCTGATCACCGACGAAAAATACCTGTTCGACAAAAAGACCGGGGCGCTGGTGAAGGGAACCAGCTCCAGCTACCCCAATTACGAACGGGATTGGGAATATCCCGTGAACATCGAATATTTTGACTTAAGCGGAACAAGCGAAATCAACCAGATGGGCACCTTCACGGCGGCGGGCCATTCCGCCCGGCAGAACGCCCAGAAGTCCATCGCCATTTACGCCCGGAGGGCTTACGGGCCGGAACGGTTTTTCTTCAACCCCTTCCCCCACCGGGATTATGACAGCTACAAATCCCTGCTGCTGCGTTCCGCCAATTCAGACGCCTTTTCCACCCGCCTGCGGGACCCGGTCATTTCCTCCCTGGCGGAGCCGCTGAACATCATCTACCAGGACGCCTTAGCCATCGAGGTGTACATCAACGGCCAGTATTGGGGCCATTACAACCTGCGGGAAAAGATCAACAAGTATTTCGTGGCCCAGTGGGAGGGCGTCACCGACGAAAAGGACATTGACAGCATCGACATCCTGGCCCGCACGGGACGGGACGAGTTTTTGCAGAACGGCAGCAACGAGGATTGGCTGGCCCTGTGCGATTTCTGCAAAACCAAGGATCTGAACGTGCCGGAAAACCTGCAACATGTCATTGATCGACTGGATATCGACAGCCTGTTCACCCACACGGCCTTTGAAATCATCATCGGCAACAACGATTTCACCAACGTACGGGTGTACCGGGTGCCGGGGGCCAAATGGAAATACCTGCTGTTCGACGTGGAGGCGGGCTTCCTTTCCCTGGAATCCGGCCCCATGAATTACTACATCAAAAAGGTGGGCGACAAGGTGCAGGGCTTCCGCCACGAGCCTTTGGCGGCGCTGCTGAACGTGCCGGAAATGAAGGCGGCGTTCCTGACCCGCTTTGCGGAGGTGCTGGAGCTTTCCTTCCAGTGGCCTTACGTGGAAGCGCATTTCGCGCCCTGGGAAGAAACGCTGGAAACCCTGCTGCCCCGGCATTTGGAGCGCTGGCCCCATTTTTCCATGAAGGCCTGGCGGCAGAACGTGGACGCGGTGAAATACTACGCCCGCATGCGGCCCGTGAAGATCGTGGCCATGCTGCAAAAGCACATGAAGCTCACCAACGCGGAAGTGGAACAGTATTTCGGGGAAACGCAGCGATTGCTGGAAGGATTCGTCAAAAAGAAATGAGGACGCTGGAGGAATTGAAGGGCGTGGGCAAGGCCCGGCTGGAAACGCTGAAAGCGGCGGCCATTCACACCCTGACCGATTTTTTGCTGACCCTGCCCGTGCGCTACCAGGATACGTCCACGGTGACGCCCCTTTCCGAAGCCGCCCCCGGCATGGAAATCTGCGTGTCCGGCTATCCCAAGGCCGCGCCGAGGCTGAGCCGCTTTCACGGCCTCACCTCCGTCACCCTGCGCCTGTGCGACGAAACGGGGGGCCTGCCCGTCGTCTGGTTCAATCAGCCCTGGCTGCAAACCCAGATCGGCCCGGAAACGTCCCTGACCCTGTACGGCAGGGTGGACCGGGACAAGCAGGGCCGCGTGCGCATGGTCAGCCCCCAGATCGTGAAGGAACGGGGCATTTTGCCCGTGTACCGGGCGCTTTCCGGCATTCCCCCCAAGGTCATGCGGGAAATGATGCGTGAAGCCCTCACCCAACTGGAGGACTGCTGCCCGGAAACCCTGCCGGACATCCTGCGGATCAAATATCGCCTGTGCGAGCGGAATTTCGCCCTTCGGCAGGCCCATTTCCCGGAAACCAAAGAAAATCTTTCCATCGCCCTGCGGCGGGTGTCCTTTGAAGGCATGCTGTTGTATCAGGCCGCCGCCGCGTCCCTGCGGGGAGAGCGGGCCAAGGGCATCGTGATCGACGCGCCGGAAAAGGCCGTGGACGCTTACTGGGCCTCCCTGCCCTTCCCGCCCACGGGAGCGCAACGCCGGGTGCTTTCTGAAATCGCCGCCGATTTGGCCGCTCCCTCCGCCATGGGCCGCATGATTCAGGGGGACGTGGGCTGCGGCAAAACGGCCCTGGCCTTCGGGGCCATGGCGCTGACCGCCCAGGCCGGGTATCAGTGCGCGCTCATGGCCCCCACGGAAATCCTGGCCCGGCAGCATTTGGAAAGCGCAAAAAAGATTTTGGAGCCCTTAGGCGTTTCCTGCGGCCTGCTGCTGGGCGGCATGAAAGCAAAGGAACGACGGGAAGCGCTGGAAAGCATCGCCTCCGGCGGGTGGCAGGCGGTGATCGGCACCCACGCCCTGATTTCCGAAGGAGTGGAATACAAAAATCTCGGTTTAGTGGTGACGGACGAGCAGCATCGCTTCGGCGTGCGCCAGCGGCGGCTGTTGAGCAAAAAAGCCGTCGAAAGTGAAGCCGCCCCCAACGAGCTGGTCATGTCCGCCACGCCCATCCCCCGCACCTTAGCCCTGGTACTGTACGGCGATTTGGATTTATCGGTGGTGGACGAGCTGCCGCCGGGCCGCACGCCGGTGAAGACCCGCTTAGTGCCGGAGGAAAAACGGGAAGGGCTGTATGCTTTCATCAAAAAAGAAGCCGCCAAGGGGCGGCAGACCTACATCGTGTGCCCCCTGGTGGAAGAAAGCGAGCAGATCGACGCCCGCAGCGCCCAGGAGACCTACGCGGAATTATGCACTGGCCCCCTGGCCGACCTGCGCTTAGGCCTCACCTTCGGGGAGCAGGACGCCGCCGAAAAGGAAGAAACCATCCGCCGCTTTGCCGCCGGTGAATTAGATGTTCTCGTATCCACCACGGTGATCGAGGTGGGCGTCAACGTTCCCACCGCCACGGTGATGGTGATCGAAAACGCGGACCGCTTCGGCCTTTCCCAGCTGCATCAGCTTCGGGGCCGGGTGGGCCGGGGGGCGGAGGAAAGCTGGTGCTTCCTCATGGCCGCGCCCAACGAACGCTTAAAAACGCTTTGCGAAACCAACGACGGCTTCAAGATCGCCCAAAAGGATTTGGAACTGCGCGGCCCCGGCGATTTCTTAGGCACCCGCCAGCACGGCGACACGCTGATCCCCGGCATGGCCTTGGGCGCGGACGTGCAGATGCTGGAAGAAACCTCCAATTGCTTAAAATGGCTGCGTTCCCCCGGCTATGAGGAGGAATGGGGCCAGGTAAAACGCAGCGCCCAAGCCGCGTTCAGCCGGGCGCTGGACGAAATCGCCATGAATTGAATCAATCAAAGAAAGATAAAGGGGTATCTGACGATGAAGAAAAAATTTGATTGGGGTATGCTGCTTCTGTTCGTGGTTTATCTTGCGTTTGGCGCGGCGATCCTCGTGGCGTTCACTCCCATGCAGGAGCAGCAGGATTTTCCCACCGAGGAAAAAGTCCGCGCTTCCTTCGATCAGCACTTTGAGGCGTTTGATCAGGTGTCCCGCATCCTGTGGAACCATCCGGATTATTTCGACGACCTGTATGAAGAAACGGAGGTGCGCGGGCTTTTGTTCAATACGAAGAACGCGCTGGCGGCATACGGCGGCGACGGATACTTGACCGAAGCGGAATGGGATCGGCTCAAGGCCATCTGCGACCTCGTCCAGCCCTATGAAATCGTCATGCGCAGTCATGGCGGCGCAAATGCCGTGGAATGGGTATTCATCGTTCAGGAATCAGACGGAAAGCCTTACTGCCTGAATCTGTTCTATATTCGCGCCGAGGACGCCCCGACGCCTGAAAAAGAACGGGACGCCGTCGATGAGGCGGTTTCGTATTTAGGCCAGTTCAACGAGCTTTCCCCCATGGAGGGAAAGGATGGCTGGTATGAATCCGTCACATCCCCGGCCAACGACTGGGATAAACCGATGCCGCGCCCGCCCAAAGACGAATAATATGCTTGATTGGACGATTGAAGCGCCAAAAAGCCGAACGAAGGGAGGAAAGCCCATGCTGCAAGTCCTGGGCGGCAATCAGGAAGCCCTGCGGCGGGAGCTGCTGCGCATGGCGGCCCCCGGCGGGCGGATGCTGGTGATCGTGCCGGAGCAGTACACCCTGCAGACCGAACGGGAGCTGATGGACGGCCTGAACCTGCCCGGCTTTTTCGACCTGGAGGTGCTATCCCCCTCCCGGCTCACGGAGCGGGTGTTCGCCCTGGCGGGTTCCGGCGGGCAGGTGCGCATCGACGCCCGGGGCAAGCAATTGACCCTGGCCCGGGCTTTGCTGAAATGCAAAAAAGACCTGAAATACTATGAAAGCGCCGTAGACCGGCAGGGCTTCATTGAACGCATCGGCAGCCTGATCGCCACCTTCAAGCGGTCCGAGGTGACGCCGGAGGCCCTGCGCGCCCACGCGGAGGCCCTGCCGGAGGGCGCGTCCCGGGACAAGCTCGCGGATCTTGCCCTGCTGTACGCGGAATACGAAAGCCGCCTGTCCGGCCAGTTCGTGGACGGGGAGGACGTGCTGGACGATATGCTGCGCCGCCTGCCGGAAAGCGGCGTCGCCCGGGACGCCCGGGCGGCGGTGTACGGCTTCGACGTCCTCACCGGGCAGATGAACCGGCTGCTGATCGCCCTGGCCCGGCAGAGCGAGGACGTGCGGGTGCTGATCGTGATGGGACAGGACGAGGCCTTCGTCCCCGTGCGGGACAGCGTGGCCCGTCTGCAAAAGGAGGCCGGGGAGGCGGGCGTTCCCTGCCGCCTGACCCTGCTGCCCTTCGATTATGCCGGGCAGATTGCCCCCCTGGCCCATCTTTCCCGGGAATACCTGCGCAATCCGCCTCAAATCTGGACGGGCGTTCCTTCCGGCCTGCGGCTTTACGCCGCCCCCAACCCCTATTTCGAGGCCCACTTCGCCGCCCAGGAAATGGTGCTGCTCCACGAACAGGGCATGGATTTCGGCGACATGGCTGTGGCCATGGGCGACCCCGGCTTTTCCGGGGTGCTGGCCGCGGTGCTGCGTTCCTACCGCGTCCCGGCCTATGTGGCGCGGAAGCTGCCCATCGTCACCCACGGGGCCGTGCGCTTTCTTTTGTCCTCCCTGCGGGCGGTGGCGGAGGGGTACAGCGCCCCGGAAATGCTGAACGTGATCAAATCCGGCTACGCTCCCATCACCCAGGAGGACGCCTGGAACCTGGAAAACTACATCCTTTCCTACGGCATTCGGGGCAAGCTGTGGCTTGCGCCCTTCACAAGGGGCGGCGCGGAGGCATGCGCCCTGGTAGAGGACGCCCGTCAGGCCCTCATGGAACCCTTGCAGGTCCTGCGCCAGGCGTTCAAGGACGCGGAAAACGCGGGGCAGGTTTTGACCGCCGTGTACGATTACCTCACCGCCGCCGGGCTGTACGAACGGCTGACCGCCCAGGTGGACAAGCTGATTGCGCATGATATGGCGGCGGAGGCCATGCAGAGCCAGCAGGTGTGGGAAGCACTGACCCAGCTTTTGTCCCAGGCCCACGCCCTGCTTTCCGACAGCCGGGTGTCTCCCCGGCAGCTGTCCTCCTGGCTGGAAGCGGGGCTGGAGGCCTGCGAGCTTTCCGCCCTGCCCCCAACGGCGGGGGCGGTGGTGTGCGGTCAGGTGGGCAATCTTCCCCTGGCCCGGCCCCGCGCCCTGTTCCTGATGAACATGACGGACGGGTTGCTTTCCGCCCCCAATCCCGGCCTGCTCTCCCCCCAGGAAAAGGAGGAAGCGGAAAAGTCCCTTCACGCTTACTTATCCCTGGACGAGGACGGCCAGGACGCCCTGGCCCGGCTGGACGTGTGGAAAACCCTGTCCAGCCCCACGGAATACCTGTTCCTTTCCCGCGCCCAGGCCACCCAGGACGGCGGGGCTTTGCGGCCCTTCGCGGGGCTGACCCAGATCCGCGCCGTCTTCCCCGGTCTGGTGGAGGAGGGCGGCGTGACCCAGCGGGGCGCGGTTCAGTTCCCCCTGGCCCCCCGGCCCGCTTTGGACGCCTTGGGCGCGAAGATGCGGGAAGGCCCCCTGGAGGGCGAATGGAAGCAAGCCTGGCGGTATTTGAGCCAGGCGGAGGAAACGAAAACGGAAGCCAAGGCGCTGGCTTCCGCCTTCGAGTCGGAAACCAACGCCCCGCCCCTGCCTCCGGAGGTGACCCAAGCCCTGTTCATGGAGCGCACCATGTCGGTGAGTCGCCTGGAGAGCTTCGCGGCCTGCCCCTACCGGCATTTCGTGGAGCAGGGCTTATCCCCCAAGCCCCGGAAGGAATGGACGCTGACGCCCATCGACGCGGGCAACTTTTACCACAGCGCCCTGGAGGGCTTCACCCGCCTGCTGCCCACCGTTCCCCACTGGCCCAAGATCGACAAAAAGACCTGCGACGCCCTGGTGGATCAGGCGGCGGAACCGCTGTTTGAACGGCTCCTGTCCGGCGTGATGGGCGACAGCGCCCGCATGCGCGCCCAGGGCGAAAAATACCGCCGGGTGCTGAAGCGGGTGGCCTGGACGTTTACACGGGGGGCCAAGCAAAGCGCCTTTTCGCCCCAGAGCGCCGAGGTGAAATTCGGCTATGGGGAGGGCATCCCCCCGGTGGCGCTGACGCTGAAGGACGGCTCCACCGTGTACGTGCGGGGCATTATCGACCGCATCGACCGCTACGAGGGCGACGCGGGAGTGTACCTGCGGGTGGTGGATTACAAGTCCGGCGCGGAAAAATTGGACGCCGCCCGGATTTTCTGGGGCACGCAGCTGCAATTGCTGCTGTATCTCCGGGCCGCCCTGTCCCAGGAGGAAAGCGCCCAGCCCGCCGGAGCTTTTTACATGCGGGTGGCCGATCCCCTGCTGCCCGACCAGGAGGACACAGCGCAAGTGGAGGACGCCCTGGCCCGCGCCCTGTGCCTGCGGGGGGTGGCTCTGAAAGACGCGGCCATCCTGCGGGCCATGGACGACGGCACCCCGCCCCTGACCCTGCCCAAGGTGCTGACCGCCAGCGGGGATTTCGACCAGCGGGCCATGCTGGCCACGTTGGAAGACCTGAAAGCCCTCATCGGCCACGCCTGCCAAATGGCCGCCCAGTGGGCGGAAAAAATGCGGGCAGGGGAAATCGACGCCTCCCCCCTGTGCGATCAAAAGCTGAAAGGCCCCTGCGAATACTGCGAGTACGCCGCCATCTGCCGAAGGGACGTATCCCGCGCCCCGGAAAACGCCCGGCTCATGCAGGAAATGCGCTTTGACGCCCTGCTGGAGGAAATCAACAAGCCCAAAGCGTAATATTCTTTCACGCCAAAAAAGACTGCCTCCCATGAGACAGCCTTTTCTTTGTGAACTCATGCCGCGATCCGCGCGTACCGCTCCGAGCCGATCACGTGCAGCATGTTGCGATAGGGGTCAAGCTCGCCCTCCATCACCTGGGAGAAGATACGGGCGGAGCAGCCGGACACCAGCGCCACGCCCCGCTCGTTCATCTTCACGGGCTGCTGCTCGCTGCGGGACTGGACGTTCCAGAACACCACCCGGGGCAGCTCGTAGCCGTGGGCCTGATACCGGGCCTTGGCGCACGCAAAGTTGGTCATGGAAGCGTTGGAAGCGCAGGCGTCAAACTCCATATCGGTCACGATATACAGGGTGGAAGGCAGCTGCTTTTGAGGCAGGCGGTGCTGCACGGCGGTTTGCAGGATCAGGTCAAACACAGCCTGCAGGTTGGTGTTGGCGCACTCGTTGAAGGAGCGGCAGAAGCGAACCTTCTCCGCGATGTCTCGGCCCTTGATCTCCACCAGCCGGGGAGACATGGAAAAGGTGATAAAATGATTGCGGAACGCGCCGCGGTTGCGCTCGGCGTAGTAAATCGCCAAAGACTGCGCCACGGCGGCGGGCAGCGGCTTGCCGCCCCAATACATGGAGCCGGAGCCGTCCGCCACCACCAGGGCGTTCTCGTCCCTGGTGAAGTCCTCCAGGGCGTTCCAGGTCATATCCAGCGCGGCGCGATCCTGCTCCTTGGCGTTGTAGGCCGCCTCCACGATCTCGTAGGGCATCAGCGCGCCGGTGTGCAGGGACGCCTTGCCCGCCTTCACCTGCTCCATGTATGCGGAATAGCGGGCCTGGTCGTTCCGCACAAAGGCGCGGCGATACTTGAACATGGCCTTGGAGGGCTGCTTGGCGTAGTCGAAGGTATAGTCACGCTCCCGCAGAGCGTTCTCCAGGATGCGGATGCGCGCGCGCAGGGCGGACAGGGCCTTGCGGTAGGCCGCGTCGGTCAGGCCGAAGGCCTGGGCCAGACGCTTTGCCAGCCGCACAGTGTCCGCGCTGGAGGCGTTCACGGAGGGCAGCCACTTGCCCAGCAGGGAAACCGCCTCGTCCTTGGCAAGGGCGGTCATATCCGCCTGAAACTGCTCCCGCAGCAGGGCCTCCGCCTCCCGATGGGCCGGAGTGTCCAGCAGCGCCAGCACGTCGTCCCAGCGGCCAAACTCCGCGATATAGGGCAGGTTGCGCACCAGGGAAGCTTTCTCGTTCCGCGCCAGATACCGCAGCAGGGTGCGGAACACACGGCGCTCGCCCAAGCCGCCGCGCACGTCACGGGCATAGAAGAGAATCTTCATGGCAAGGTCGGGGTTCTCGGCGTAAGCGCGCAGAAAGCGGGTCTCGATTTCCGCGTCGGTCTGGGCGCGCAGCGCGCCGACGGTGGAAAACAGGTTCAGACAGTCCGAACCGGTGGAGCGCAGGGTCACAGCGCCGTTCTCGGTCACGGTCTTGTTGGCGTGGAGCTTTAAAAGGTTCAGCATGAAGATCTCTCCTTTCCGGTAAAATAATTGGATATCGAGGCTCCGCGGGAATCGAACCCGCGTCTCCCGGTTTGAAACCGGCTGTGTTTCCATTCACACCAGGAACCTAAGGATCAGAAAAACAGACTGAGAACTTGATCTGTTCCGTCCGCGTTGGCCGGCGTTGGCGCCGGTGTTCACACTGAGGATTAGTCAGTAGCGGACATCAACACTGATTTTGCAAAAACCAGCAAACTCTTGCTCCAGGACCTCATAGATTTCCTTTGGGCACATTCTTCCTTGCGGGATTCGGAGACTGCCGTCTCTTAGAGTTGCACTTACTCGATACTTTCTCATATGTCGGCTTGCGGCCTTCATACGTGTTCATATTGCAGAACAATAAGTTGATTTTCTTTCCTGAAGCCGTACACGCTTTGGCTGCATTTGCCGGATTTGAACCGACAACTTTCAAGGAGGAGTTGAATGCTCAGCCATTGAGCTAAAATGCTTGTGGACTGCGAGGTGTACATTTACCATCCCTGTCTTTTGGACAAGGCCCAGAATTCGCAGCCCTGTTCGTCTTGCGGACTCCCTTCTGTCCTTCCGTCCCTTCCTTTCGGTTTAAGGAACCCCCGGCAGATAAATACAGCACTCGTTCTCGCAAAACTCGCACCGTAGATCCATAAAACCTTCTCCCCTGTTTCCAGGTTAGGGACCCGGCGCTGTACCGCCGATCCCGATCCCGCCATACCCTCAGCAGTCGCCCTTGGGCAGAAAGGCAGAATCTGTGTTTATGGGTTTTCCGCTGGGCTCGCCCTCAGGCAAGTCGGGATTTGCACCCCTTTATCCCCATCACTGGGTTTATCTCAAAGAGCCGAAACCACCCTTTTGAACAAATCCGTCGAAATCAGCGCCACCGCGGGAAGGTTTTGTTCACGGTGCCATGGCAACCTCTGCGGGAATCGGACCCGCGTTTCAGGGATGAGAATCCTGTGTCCTGCCGTTAGACGAAGAGGCTATAATGGGAAACGGCCTGAATGGGAATCGAACCCACATTCCCGGATCGACAGTCCGGCGTTCTGCCATTGAACTACCAGGTCATGAACGAGGCACGTTTTTCTGCTGGAAGCGGAGCTTCCGAAATACTTAAGAGGTATCTGCATGCGTTCTTTGCTGTACGTGCCTCTTGGGGTGAATGCACCTGGCAGGGTTCGAACCTGCGGCTCACGGTTTAAGGGACCGTTACTCTGCCAACTGAGTTACAGATGCATGGAATGCGTCTTAAGGGATTTGAACCCTTGGCTCCCTGGTTAAAAGCCAGGTACTCTTCCGCTGAGTTAAAGGCGCATGGTGCGCCGTCATCCGGCGTGATGAGAGGCCCGAATGGGAATCGAACCCATATACCCGGATTAACAGTCCGGAGTTCTCCCTTTGGACTATCAGGCCATGAACAAGGCACGTTTGTTTTGCTGGAAGCAGCCGCGCTTATGCGGGAGTCGAACCCGCTCCAAAATACGTGGAAAGTATTTCGCAGATTCTTTGCTGTGCGTGCCTATAAAAAGTAACCCCTGCGGGAATCGAACCCGCGTCGCAGGATTGAAAATCCTGTGTCTTGACCGTTGGACCAAGGGGCCACGGTTTGGTTTGCCTCGGGGCTGCCTTTCCTCGGCTTCTCGCGCCGCCCGTTTTGTTCCGGCCGCGCTTTCCCTTTCGGCAAGCATACTATACCATACCCCCAAGCACACTTCCCGGAAAAAAAGTTACGAACGAAAAAAAGGAACGGCCTTTTTCCGTTCCTCTTGCAGGTCATGTTTTCGTATCCGGCGGGGTAAGCAGGGCCTGTTTCCCGATGCGTTCCCGCAAAAGCCGGATGAAGCCCTCCGGCTCCGTTACGCGGATGACGGGGCCGAAAGAGAGAATGCGGATGAGCATTTCCGTTTCATCCTGCTTATCGTACCGCAGGGTCACCCGATAGCGGTTTTCGTCCAGGCGCCTGGTTTCCTTTTCCAGGTGCGAAAAATGCAGCAGTACGCGCCGCATGGCATTTCGCCTGTCTGTCAGCTCAAAGGTCACGCTGGCCAGCTCCCGGGCGTGCGTGGGCATATCCGCGTCCATATAGGCCAGGCTGCAGTCCGTGATCCTGCGCAGGTTCACGATCCACCGCCGTTTCCGGCCGTCCGCCACCAGGCGGAAGCGGTCGTCCTTTTCGGAGTATTCCAGAAAGCGGGGCTTGACCGACAGCTTGAAATGAGCGCCCCGGCCGGAGGCGTAGCTGATATACAGGCAGCGGTTTTCCCGCAGCGCCGCCAGGATCGTGCGGAAATGGGCGATATAGGCGGGGTCAAGGTAAGGATCGCCGTCGGTGTACCGGTCGTAATACACGATTTGATCCGGGGCAAACAGCGGCTCCACGTCCTCCAGGCCGGTTTCATCGGGAGAAAAAAGCTGAACGCGGGGGTCGGCCAAAATGGCCTTCATCCAGCGCTTTTCCAACGTGGTCAGGGGCATGGCGGGCGCGTCCAGCAGGGCGGCGGACAGATCCCGGTGCAGCAGACGCCATTTTTCCCCGGGCAGGCCCTCCGGCATGGTGAGCAGGCTTTCCCCGAAGGCCTGCTGCCGGATGATTTCGGTGAGGTGCTTCTGGGTCAGCGCGCCCCGGGCGGCCTGACGGAGGATGGCCGCCGTTACCTGATAATACGTCCCGTAGATCTCATGAAACAGCATGGTCTTCTCCTTGATACAGGGCCGCCAGGGCATGAAAGTCCTCCCAGAAGCGCTTCGTCACTTCCGGATCGGTGCATTGCAGATCGGTGATCCGGCCCATAAAGGTGCGCAGCCAGGGCAGCGTTTCACGGGCGTCGTAAACGTCGGCACAGAAGCGCCAGTGGGTTTCGTCCACGCGCTCCACCGTACCGCAGCGCTTTTCCCGCTCCAGCCTGTTCAGGATATGCGCTTCCCCGAGCGCGACGAACACGGTCATTTCCAGGTGTTCCGGTTTTCCGTAGTTATGGCCGGTAATGCCCCAGGCGTGGCGGCAGAAGCTTTCCATTTTTCCCGGCAGAAAATCCGGCGTCTCAAACACGTCCCCCGCCTTCACCTCGTCCATCAGATCCAGCCGGTGGAAAGAAAAGCGCTGGTGGCGCGGGGACCAGACCAGCAGATACTGCCGCCCCGTCTGGCAGCCCACATAGATTTTCAGCGGCAGCGCGGCGGCCCACTGGCCCCGGATCAGAAACGTGACCAGCCTGTTTTCGTTCATGGCGTCAAACAGCGCCGCTAAAATCTCACTGTCCAGGGCGTTAAGGATATAATGATGCTTGAAGCGGAAGCAGGACAGCCGCGTTTCCATCCGATCCTGCACATAGGAGCCGATCACGCCTAAGGGCGCGGCTTCGGAAAAGAACGCGGCGGCGGCTTCCCAGCTTTTCAAATCCGTTTCGCTTGGGGAAACGGCATAGCAGGTTTCCCGGCCCCGCTTTTTACTTTGCAGCAGGCCCAGGGAAACGTATTCCTTCAATTTTTTCCGAACGGTGGATTCGTCCGGCAGCTCGCCGCCGTCGAACGCCGAAAGCCGGTCGGTCAGCTCCTCCATGATGGCCGAGATGGGCAGACCCTCCGAATCGGAAAGCATATCCAGCAAATGAAAGTGCAGCATGATGTCCCGGTCCGTAAAGGTTTTTGCCCGGAACGCCTGATAAAAGGGATTCTGCGGAACGGCCCGGCTGTCCACGGAAAGGAACACCCGCCGCCCTTCCGCGTCCTGTTCAAAGCGCATGTAATCTCCCAGCCAGCTTTCCACCCGGCGGCGCTCGTTATCGTAGCTCCGGGCGCTTTTCAGGTCATACTCGCCGCGATACCGGAACCCGTAGACATAAAAGGAGCGCAGGTATTCCCGGATGCTGCCGAAGCTTTTGATCAATTCGCTGTATGCCATGCGCTCCTCCTCTCCGGGCGTTTTTCAGGGAAATCCCATCAGGCCCTATTTTTTCGAGAACAGAAAAAAGGGCCTTTCCCGGCAATCATCCCGGATGACGGAAAAATCGGCCCAGGCCACGTTTCCCTCCATGCGCACCTTGCCCGCCCGGCCCGGCACGTCGTAGCGGCCCGGGCGGTAGCAGGAATCCAGCACGGCGGTCTGCGTCCCTTCGGCGGCAATGAGCAGGATATAATGCCCGCCGTCGGAAAACACGCCGGTGTAGCCTTCCCGGTCGCCGTAGGTGTTGGCGACCACCATGCCCTTCCCGGCCTGGAGAAAACTATGCGCCTCCGCCGCGTCCTCCGTATCGGTCACGTTCAGGGGAAAACGCTCCTTTAGGGCCTTGGCGTAGATGTAGAAATCCGTGCCGAAGCCCTCCCGCGCGCCGCAGGCTTTCGCCAGACGGGCGCTTTCCTCCAGGGGGAAGGGCACGCCCAGCAGGTTTTCCACCAGCATGGAGGCGGCGCACACCCCGCATCCGTTGTCGGCCAAATTGCCCTTGGGGCTGTTGGGGGAGGGATAGGGGATGTGTTCATAATCCAACTGACAGTAAAAAACAGGTTGTTTCATGGCGCTCACGCCTTTCAAAGAGAGTTGAGAGTTGAAAGTTGAGAGTTGAGATGGATTTTGATTAACAGATAGAGTTGCCTTGCTCGACTATATAAATCTCAACTCTCCGCTCTCAACTCTTTTTCGTTATATTTTGCATCCAAAGGGCGGTTTCCCCCAGAAATACTTAAAGCCCCGGTACACCATGCATATTGTCCAATACGAATTGAACGAACAGCCGCACGCCGGTTTCCATGCCGCTTTCCTCCACGTCCCAGTCGCAGGTGTGGGCGGGCTTGTTGAAGCCCTTTTCGTCATTGCGCAGGCCTAATCCGAAGAGCAGGCCGGGCTTTTTCTGTTCGTAATAGGCGAAGTCCTCCCCGCCGGGGGAGGGTTCCAGGGGCAGGCAGAAGCCCGGCCCGCCCACCTTTTCGGCAGATTTCACAAAGGCTTCGTACATGTGGGGATCGTTGAAGGCCGGGGGCAGGGGATCGTCGGAAAACTCCAGCTCGTATTCCCCCCGCATGTCCTCGCACACGGTTTTCACCAGGCGCTGAATCCGCTCCCGGGCCCAGGCCATGGTGCTTTCCTTGAAGCAGCGCACGCTGCCGGCCATTTCGCAGCGGTCGGCGTTGGCGGAGATGGTGCTGCCGGCGTGCATGGTGCAGACGGAGAAAACCACGGTGTCGAAGGGGTCGGTTTCCCGGGAGAGCATCATTTGAATGCCGTCGTAAATCTTCACCGCCATGGCCAGGGCGTCAATGCCCCGGTGGGGGGAGGCCACGTGTACCGCCCGGCCTTTGGTGACGATCTTGAAGCGGGCGGTGGAGGCGTTGGTGATGCCCGCGCGGCAGGAGGGGCGGGGGGTGGGGTCGTTGCAGTTCACGTGGCACATGATGATGCAGTCGATATCGTCCATCACCCCATGCTCGCACAGGGTTTTGGCCCCGCTGGGGCGGGTTTCCTCGCTGGGCTGGAAGATCAGGCGCACCCGGCAGTCGATCTGATCCCGCATGGCGTACAGCGCCTTGCAGGCCCCGATGAGCATGGCGGTGTGAGTATCGTGGCCGCAGGCGTGCATGACGCCGGGGTTTTGGGAACGGTAGGGCTTATCCTCGTTCCGCTCCTGAATGGGCAGAGCGTCCATGTCCCCCCGGATGCCGATGGTGAAGCCCGTTTTTCCGGGGTTCACGGTGGCGACAATGGAATTGCGCCCGTATTTTTCAAATTCGTAGGGAATGCCGATCTTGTCCAGCTCCCGCCGCACAAGGGCGGCGGTGCGATCCAGCTCCCAGCCCAGTTCGGGGTGCATATGCAATTCCCGCCGGATGCGAACCAGCATCTCCTGATCCACAGGACAGTGCAGGGCGTCGATCATGGTTTTTTCTCCCCTTTCAGCGCGTCAGCAAGCTTTTGGCCCAATGCTTCCCCTAACCGTTCCGCCTCTCCCCGCAGGGTGGGAACGCGGCGGTAGAGGAAAAAGGCGTCCCTGGAGGCATAGGAACCCCGGTCGTAATCGTCCATGGTGGGTAGATACCCGAGCATTTCCTCCGCGCAGCCCAAAACCAAGGGGTCGTCATTGCCCAAGGCCTTGCGGATCAGCATGCCGGTGAGGGTGTAGGTTTCAAAGGGCAGCGCGGCGATGGGTACGCCGCCCAGGGCCAAATACCGCACATGGAAGGCTTCTTCCGCCTTATTCGGGTCGTAGGTTTCCAGCATTTCCTGTTCCCAGGCCCGGGCCACCCGCCCGCCACCCGGCGGGTCGGTTTCTTTTTCATTGGCCGCGCCGGCCATGCGGCGGATGTCGTCAGGCGTTACATGCTGCAAGCGCAGGTTCGCTTCCACCTGCCCGCCGGAAACGGTGAGGGGCAACCCAACGCCTTCTCCTTCCATCCCCTGACATATCGTATCCGCGAAGCCCCGCAAACGGGCGGGCCGTTCCTCTTTGGCGCAGCGGATGGGGTCGATGTCTCCACAGACCCCGTTCAGGTACAGGGCTTGGAACCCCATTGCTTCCAGGTTCGCGCACACCCGGCCCGGATAATCGGCGGAGATCCCCCGGATGCAGCCCTGGCACACGGCGTGGCAGGCGTAGGAGGCCAGCGCCATGGGCGGGGCGTCCTGCCGGTCGATGCGGAAAAAGCGCGTCTGACCGTCCACCGGATTTTCCGCGCAGGCCCGGTTATAAGCCCACTGTTTCCGGATAGGATTACGGAAAAAGCGCAGGCCGGTCACTTCCTTCAGGTCGTTCAGGGCCGTAAGGCAGGCAGAAACGATCTTCCCCGGCACGGTGCGGGTATAATCCGGGCTTACATTTCCACAGCCCCCGTGGTACTTCATGGCGGGGCCGGTGTGGGTGTGGATGCTCACCAGCGTGACATGGGCGGGGAGAATATTGCAATCCCGCTTCAATACACTTTCCACATTCTCCACGATCTCCCGGCTCAGGCCCAAACAGTCGCAGGAAACCAAAAGATACTGTTCCCCATCCTGCTCAAAGGCCGCCGCCCGCGCGAACAGCGGATCCAGCACTTTGTCCGCCGTCCGGCCCAAATAATAGCCATAACCGGCCAACTCCACCCCCAAGGGCGGAGTGATCTCCGCTTTTCCGAATCCCGCGCGCATGGAATCATCTCCTTATAAAGCCGGTATAAGCCCCCGGTATTTCTCCAAAAAAGCGGCGTTGATTTCGTCGCCCCCGTCGATGTTGCTGGAAGCGAAATATTCGATGTCCTGGCCCCGCTCCCGGGCGATTTCCTCCACCCGGCACACGATGGCCTGGAGCAGCGCCGCGCCCACCGCCGTGGACGTGGGGCCTACCATGCGGCCTCCCGTTCCGGCCACGCAGGCGTCCCCCAGCACGCCCATGTTGTCCAGCACCAGATCCGCCGTCTCAAACAGCCGCAGGTTCAGGGCGTTGCGCGGCGCGGCGGCGGAGGAATGGTTCATGTTGGTCAGGGCGATGACGAACGCGCCCCTTTCCCGGCAGGCCACCGCCATTTCCACCGGCACGGCGTTGCGCCCGGAATTGGAGGTGATCAGCACCGTGTCCCCCGCTTTCACGGGGTATTTTTGCAGCAGCTCCGCCGCCAGCCCTTCCTTCCTCTCCCATTCCGAGCTTTCGCTGGCGGAGATATGCAGCATGAGCCGCTCGTCCAGCATGGGGCACACCCGCACCAGGCCCCCCGCCCGGTAAAAGATTTCCAGGGCAAGCAGATGGCCGTGACCGGTGCCAAAGGTGTACAGCATGCCGCCGGACAGCACCGAATCGGCGATCTTTTGGGCGGCGGTTTCGATGGCTTCCCCCTGTTCGGCAAACGCCCAATGCAGCATGTCCTGTAAAAGATAATAATACCGATCCTGCGCAGGCATGATTTACACGACCTCCCTTTTACAATAAAGTGGAAAGTGAAAAGTGAAAAGTGGAAATTAATCATGATGCCACGATTCCATTTCTTGGACACTTTTTATTTTCACTTTTCACTCTCCACTTTTCAATTTTACCTTTCCCGCCGCTGACAGCGCGGGATAGCTCGTTTTCAGATTCGCCAGCTTTTCGGCGTTCAGCGTTCCTAAGCGCTTAAAGCCCCGGATCACCGCGCCGATCTCCGGCGGGTATTCCGGCTTCACGATTTGAACGGTGCGCTCCGGCAGGCGCTCCCGCAGGGCCTCGGCAAACAGCCGTCGGGCCAGGGGATGATGCTGGAAAATGCCGCCGTACAGGCCCACCTTTTCCACCCCCGGCGCGCTTTGCAGCAGGGATGCTGCCTGCCACGCCACCCGCCGCGTTTCTTCCCGGATGATGTTTACGGCTTCCCCGTCCCCCGCTTCTGCCAGGGCGAACACTTCCCCGGCAAAGCGCGCCACGGCGTCCGGGCCGCAGGTGGGATCATAGATCAGGCCTATGAGATCGCGGGGCTGTTTGATGTCCCAATAGGCCAGCGCCCTGTCCGAAAGCGTCGTTTCCGGCCCCGTGCCTTCCCAGGCGCTGATGGCGGCCCGCAGCCCGGCCATGGCGATGCCGTAGCCGCTGCCGGGGTCGCCCAGCAGGTAGCCCCAGCCCCCGGCCACCCTTTGGCCGGTGCCGTCGTCCAGCAGCGCCATGGAGCCGGTGCCGCAGATGACGATCATGCCCCTGTCCCCGCCGGTCATGCCCTCCAGCGCCATGCAGGCGTCGGATTCCAGGATCAGGCGTTCGGGGTCGAACACGTCCCCCGCGAAATTCCGCAGGGTCTTTTCGTCCGCCGTGGTGTCCAGGGAGGGCAGGCCCACGCTGAGCAGGGTACACGCGCCGCCGCAGGCCCTTTCCAGCGCGTCCACGATTTCCTTTAAATTCCGCCGGGCCTGCTCCGCGCCGATCTGATAGGAATTGGTGCCGCCGCCGCGGTAAACCGCCAGCACGCGGCCGCTTTCGTCCGCCGCCGCGCCGATGCTCTTGCTGCCGCCGCCGTCCACGCCGATGATAAGCTTCTTTTTTTCCATATTCTTCCGTTCCTGTATGCCTTGATTCACCCGTATTGTATGCCTTTGCCCCTGCAAAGTCAAGGCAAAAAAAGGAGGGCTGCGCAAAGCAGTCCCCCTCTTTTCCCATGAGCGGCCAAGGCCCGCTTTCAGGGTTGTACGGTCGTTTTCAGAATTTCAGCATGTAGGTACTCACATAGCCCTGCACGCCCTCAATTTCCACCTTGCACCAGTTTTCGCCCTTTTCCAGCACCATCACTGCGGTGCCCACGGGGTAGGCCTTGATGATCTTGGTTTTCATGCCGGGATACAGGCGGAAGTTCACCACGCTGCCGCCGTTGATGTTTTTCATCACCGCCTGCACGGGGGTGGACAGGGGCGTGGTGTAGGAAGGCGCTTTGGCGGATGCCAGGTAGGCGCTGGACATGTAGCCCTCCACCTCGCCCACCTTCACCTTATGCCAGCCGCTGCCCCGCTGGAGTACGGTGACGGCGGTGCCGATGGGGAAGGAGGTGATGATGGCGGAGCCGGTGCCGGGGCCTTCCCGCAGGTTCAGGCCAATGCCGGTGTTGGTGCGCACGTACAGGACGGAGCCGGACGCGCCGAAGTTCAGGTATTTGGTCATCATGTAGCCCGTTTTTCCGGCCACCTTTACCTTGCTCCAGGTATCGCCCTTGGACGTGACCTCGATCCAGGTGCCCGTGCCGTACTGGCCCAGCACCTTTGCCTGCAGGGAAGCCGTCTGGCGCAGGTTCAGCCCGCCGCCCTTTACGGTGGCGTATTCGCTGGCCAGACCGGCGGCAGGCACGGCGAAGCACAGCGCGCCCGCCAGCACGGCGCTGAGGATGCGATGGGATTTGCGGTTGTTCATGGGGATTTCCTCCTTTGGTATATCTTTGTTCCGGCCTTGGCCGTACACTACATTGACGGAGGGAATCCCCTTCCTTCATCCGCAAAAAGGTGCCAATATCTGGCAAAGAAAGCCCCGTTTCCCAGCATTTTCCTATGCTTTTCTTCCTCCTTTTCATCCTTTCGGCCCGGCGTTTGCCTTTTCGTCTTTTATGCCTTTCCGCCCTTTCCAAGTATTCCCTTTCCGCGTTTCGACAAACCTTTACAAAATTCGATCCATACCGTATAATCGACAGCAAAAGAAAACCGCCGCTTTGCGGAAAGGATGGAATCGGCATGGTAGACTATGAAAAGATGGGCAAGCGCATGAAGTACAAGCGCCAGCGCAAGAATATGAAGCAGGAGGAAATCGCCAAAATGGTGTGCATTTCCCCTTCCTATTACGGCAATATCGAGCGCGGCACCCGCATTCCCAGCGTGGATACGCTGGTGGCCATCGCCAACGTCCTGCAGGTGGGCACGGACTTTCTGCTGGCCGACAGCCTGGCGATTGCGAACCGCCAGCGCACGGAGCAGGAAACCCGCCTGCTCACCCGCTTCCTGCGGGAACGGGTGGAGGAATTGGTTTACGACGACGCTGTGATCGAGGACGACGCGCCGCCGGAATTCTGATCGAGTAGGAGGGGGTGGCTAACCCCCGTCCTCTCACCGCACCGTGCGTACCGTTCGGTACACGGCGCGTCCAATACAAGCAGACTGAATGCGCTCATACGCTTCGGATAAGTCAAAGTATCCGGCGCGTATGAGCCT
>JAFSNT010000108.1 GCA_017443295.1 Clostridia bacterium | reverse complement strand
TCATGCAGCTCATAGTCGCCCAGGGTCAGCTTTTCCGGCATATAGAAGGTGCCGGACTCGGTGGTTTCAAAGAAGCGGAAGGAGATCCTCTCGGGGTAGTACACGTTGAGTACCTGCAGGGCATGGCTTTCGCCGTACAGCTCAAACTGCACGCCCTCTTCCTTGACGGACCGGTCGGTTTCAGCGTCCACCATGATCACGTAGACGGCGGATTTCATGCCCATATCCGGGTCGTTGCCGGGGCCTTCGCCCATACCCTCGCCGCCGCCTTCGCCGCCGCCCCCGCCGCTGGAGCCGCCGCCGGGCAGGTCGGGCGTGGGGGTGGGAGAAGGCGTGGGGATGGGCGTCACGGTGTCCGTTTCCGTGGGCGTGCTGAGGGGATCAATGCCCTCCGACACGTACCAGCCGTCGCTGCCGCCGCCGCCGCCCCCGTCGGGGAACCAGACGAACGCGGTGGGTTCCGGAGTGTCGGTGGCGTCGATATCGCCATTGTCGGAATCGGCGTAGGTGTTGCCCGCTTCGGGGTCCTTGAGGGTATATTCGGGAATATGCACAAGGTAAAGGCCGAGCAGCAGGATCACGAGCATCAGAATAAGCAGCAGGGCGCTGAACATATCGGACGCCGGCTGCCAAAAATTGATTTCTTCGTCTGTGCCGCGCTTTCGGTTTTTCTTCATTTACCGGACTCCCTGCAAATTAAGTCTTGTTGATTACGTCTTCAAATTCCTTGATGGAAATGGGCTTGGAAAGATAGAAGCCCTGGCCCTCGGTGCAGCCGCACTTGCGGAGCATGTTCATCTGCTCCATGTTTTCGATGCCCTCGGCGGACAGCGTCAGCTGCAGATTGCGGGCCTGATCGAAAATGGAATTGAGCATGCCCTGGTTCACCTTCCCGCCGAAGCGGCGCAGGTCCAGCTTCATGGTGTCGCAGTTCACGTTTTCGATGGAATTCATGGCGATGAAATCGCCGTCGAAGCCGTCCATCACCACGCGGAAGCCGTTCTGGCGCAGCTTTTCTTCGGTTTCGATCACCACATGGCTGGACTGGATATAGGCGTTTTCCGCGATTTCGATTTCCAGATAAATGGGGGGGATGCGGTATTTTTTCAGCATTTCCGAGAAGAACTCGGCAATGTCGATGGCCAGGATGTCGGTTTTTGTCACGTTGATGGAAATGGGCACCGGGCGGAAGCCCGTATCCACCCATTTGCGGATGGTGATGCACACCTGCTCCCAGATGTACTGGTCCAGCTTGGTGATGTAGCCGTTGCTTTCCAGAATGGGAATGAAAACGGCGGGGGAAACCATGCCCAATTTTCCGTGGCTCCAGCGCACCAGCGCTTCCGCGCCCACCATTTTGCGGGTATTCAGGTCAAAGCGCGGCTGGAGATAGAAGATAAATTCGCCGTTCTTCAGGCCCTGCAGGATCTGGGGCATCAAAATCTGCTCGTTGCCGGTGTTCTGGGCCGGAATGGCGGGATTGGCCGCCCCGCCCGCCACGGTAAAGGTGCCGCTCTTGGGCAGGCGCTCCAGCAGCTGGGTGATCTGCTTCATTTCCCGGCGTTCCCGGTAGCGCAGCTGCTCCTCCACGGGGGGAATCACGTTTTTGTGGAACTCGTCGATGAACAGGCCCAAATTCCGGATCATCATGTTCCAGGTGATGCGGTAAATGATGTTGAACACAAGGGACAGGATAACGCCCGCGATGGACGTATAGAAAGCCACGCGGATACCGGCGAGCAGCGTCTGCACGCTGGACAGGGCGGCGTTTACGCTGCTGAACCCGATGCCCTGAATACCGACGATCAAGCCGATGAAGGTGCCTAAAATGCCAAGACCGGTCAGGGTGCCGGGAAGCTGCTGCACCACGTTCTGCCAGCTTTTCAGGCCTAAGATATCTTCGTTGATGTAATCCTCGATATCCGACAGCACCTGGCCGGAATCCCGCTGGGCCTGCACCTTTTCCTGGTACTCGCGGAACTGTTCGTCCATGACCCGCTGATGGAAGAATTCTTCGATCTGCACCATCACGGACCAGGTGGAGCTGGTCTGCACCTCCAGAGCCCGTTCAATGTTTTCCAGGCCCGTTTCAAAAGCGCGGTAATACTGGATCACCGGGAACACGCCCAAAAGCACGCCTAAGAAAACGATGCCTTCCATGAGCACGATGAAAACGGTGGATATCTCATCCGGCGCATAAGCGGTGAGAATCACACCGCCTATGAGGATAAAAATAACCAAAAAATAAATCAGTCTCCTCATTCGCGTCGCTCCTGCAAATCTATTTTGATCATCCGTCCCGCCGCTCTGGCCCTGCTCCGGCGCCTCCGGAGGGACGGGAAAGAAGGTTGCATCAACAAAGGGTCAAAAAACCCCACCTTCATTATAGCATATCAAGGCGCGGAGCGCTATACCATTCGGCAAAAAATATGGGTCAAAGAGGAATATAATGTTAAAAAAAGCAGCAAAAAAGCAGCAAAAAAACAGCAAAAAAGCAACAAAAAGGCAACAAAAACGCCCTGCCGCGGGGAACGCGTCAGGGCGAAAGGATGAGACGGTTCATTTCATAAAATTTCTATCCGGATCAGAAAGCGGTGAACCGGGGGAGGCTTATTTTTCGCCCCGGCCCCGCTGTTCCGCTTCGTGCAGGCAGGCAATCAATTGGGCGGTGGTCAGCTCCCGCTGGCCGAATTTTTCTTCGCCCACGACGCCCGCCATGCCGTGCCACAGGCAGGCCAGGGCGGCGGCTTCTAAGGAGCTGGTTTGGACGAGAAGGACGGACAGGATGCCGGTCAGGGCGTCGCCGCTGCCGCCTTTCGCCAGAGCGGGGGAACCCACCGTGTTGAGCATGAATTTCGGGCCGTTATCGTTCATTTCACAGATCACGGTCACGTCGCTTTTCAGCACGGCGGTGCAGCCGTATTTCTCCGAAAGTGCTTGTGCGGCGGCGAAACGGTCAGACAGGATTTCTTCGGCGGTTTTGCCCAGCAGCCGCGCCGCCTCTCCGGGATGGGGCGTGATGACGGCGTTTTTGCCTAACTTCATGGGATGCTTTGCCAGCAGATTCAGGGCGTCCGCGTCCCAGACGGATTTTTTGTCGGGATTCCAGAGCTTGATGATATTGTTCCAGACTTCCTCGCTCTGCCCCAGGCCGCAGCCCAAGGCCAGCACGTCGAAAGCGGGCGTGTTCTGCACCGCTTCCCCGATTTCCACGCACATGGCGTTGGGAACCAGCGTCTGCAAAATAGGAATGATTTCCTTCTCACAGGCCACGGTGGTCAGCCCCGCCCCGGCGGTGACGGCGGCCTGGGCGCACATGGCGGCGGCTCCGGCCATGCCCATTTTTCCGGCGTAGATCAGCACCCGGCCGCAGTCGCCCTTGTGGGCGTTGAGTTTGCGCTTCCCTAAATAACGCAGGGCCAGGGGCGTATAGACGCTGCAAAGGGGCGGATGCAGGGCCTTTGTCAGCGTTCCAGCGGCATAGGTCATTTCCCACAGGCCGATGTCGGCGATCGTCAATTGCCCCACGGCTTCCCGCCTGTCCGTCAGATACAGGCCCCGTTTGGGCGCGTGAAAGGTGACGGTGGCGCTGGCCCGGATGAACGCGCCGGGGGCCGCCCCCGTTTCTCCGTCGATGCCGCTGGGAATGTCCACGGCGATGACCGGCGAGTGGCCGTCGGCGGCGTCGCTGTTGGCCGCATCAATGAGCCGGGCGGTCAGCTCATCCGGCGCGCCCCGCAGGCCGGTGCCCAGCAGGGCGTCCACAAAACCGTCGTAAGCCAGGCGGAAGCCGGAATCCATAAAAGGCAGCTCGTTTTCCGGCAGGGTGCGGAGGTTCACGATTTCGATTCCCATTTCATAGGCCCATTGGCAGTTGGCTTTGGCGTCCGGGGTTTTGGGTTCGCCGGTCATGTATACTGTGGCGATTCCCTGGCGCATGGCAAACAGCCGCGCCGCCGCCAAACCGTCGCCGCCGTTGTTTCCTGCTCCGCAAAGAAACAGCACGCGCTTGCAGCGACAGCTTCCGCCCAGGGCATTTTCCAGTTCATCCACTACGGCGATGGCGGCATGCTCCATGAGCAAAATGCTGGGAACGCCCAAATCAAAGGCCATTTGCTCCGTCCGCCGCATTTCGTCCGGCGTCAGGACGTAATGGAAATCCATGACCGCATCATCATACAGCATGTGGTATTCTCCGATCGTTTTTAATTGAAACTTCCACCCTTATGGCTTTCTTGGAGGGGGACGAACCGCCGATGACCGCCTGTGGCGGGAATTTCATCGGCGG
>JAFSNT010000107.1 GCA_017443295.1 Clostridia bacterium | reverse complement strand
TTTAGTAACTGTACGGATTGGTTTAAGTGGATTCTGACAAAGTTGCAGAACAAAAACCAAAGCATAATACAGTACGAGTTACCCGAACGGCTGAAGCGGTATCGAATCGTGGCAGTAGACGCATCGGATGTAACAGAGAAGGGGAGATCGGGCAGAATATACCGATTACATTTTGGCCTGGATATAATTCATATGCACGCCGTACTGTATAATATTACAAGCAACAGTATAGGAGAACATATCCGAAATTTTGCCGTAGCAGAAAACGATTTGGTTTTGGCAGATCGCATATACTCCTCTGTTTCCGGTATAGAATACTGTATTGGGAAAGGATGCCAATTTATTGCCAGAATGAGAATAAACAGTTTCAAACCCTATGATGAAGCGGGAAATCAGATAGACCTTCTTTCCTTCATAAAAGCAAAAGAAGCAGGGGAACTGTACGCATACGTAAAAAAGGAGCGTGGCGAAAACGCTGGAAAACTTTATCCTGTTCGCATTTGTTTTAAGAAAAAAACTGCTGACGCCATTGATTCTACAAGGAAGAAAATGAAGCGAAAAGAAAGCAAAAAGCAAGTTAGTATCAATGATGAAACTTACGTCTTTAATGAATACATGGTCGTTGTAACCTCTCTTGATAGCAGCTTTTCCGTTGACGATATACTGGGTCTATATCGATATAGATGGCAAGTAGAACTATATTTTAAAAGACTGAAAAGCATTTTAAACTATGGAGAAATGCCGAAGAAATCCGAAAAGAGCATTTTGGCATGGCTGAATGGTAAACTGATGGTGGCATTGCTAATTGAATCAATAATCGCTGATGCTGATTTTTCCCCCTGTTTTGACTGCGATGAGGAGTATGTGGAGGGAAACGAAGATGGTGTTTTTATTGCTGATGACCAACTTGTTTGACCCACGCGCCGTAATATCTCAAATATGCCCTGGGCTTCAAGTGGAAAAACGCAAAAAGAAACGTCCGTTACAAATGTCTCGTATTATAAGTTAGTGCATATGGGGCTTTGCCCCGCACCCCACCAGGGAGATGATCTCCCTGGACCCTCACCTGCCGATGATACTTGGATTTGAAAATGTTTGTTGTTTCCGGCTGATGCGCTGAGGACACGACAGATAGAAGGCTTCTGGCCCAAGAAAGCCGAAAAAAATTACCCGGAGGGAAAGCCAGCTTTCCCCTCGGGTATTTTTTCGGCTTTTTCCGGATGCTTCGCATCCGGGATGGCGGCTGAAAGCCGCCGGGCCAGAAGCATAACGCCGTCAAGCTTGGTCGTTCTCACCAAGCAACAACGGAAGATTGCTCGTTTGTCGTATGGAGCAATATCTGTAAGTGAGGGTCCAGGGGCATCATGCCCCTGGTCAGGGGACGAACCACCGATGACCGCCTGTGGCGGGAATTTCATCGGCGGTGAGATCAGGCGAAAAGGAGCAATCTCCCCACGAAGGGGAGTTGCGACTATTGAGCCTGCGGAACTGGGGGCGGATAGCCCCAGCGTTCCTCCTTCCCTTACATGACCACCGTGATCTGGTCGCCGTCGTGGAGCAGGTCGTCGGTGAGGACTTCGCTGGTGACGGCCTGGCCGTTCACCAGCAGCTTCTGGACGCCGCTCTCGTGGTGGGCGGCGTTATCCACGGTGATGTGGAGGCGCTTGCCGCGGAAGGTCTTTTCCATGGTGAAGCCGTCCCAGGAAGCGGGGATGGCGGGGCAGACACGGAGACCGTCGGGGGTGGGGCGGAGGCCGAGAATGCCTTCCACCATGCCCACCATGACGGTGGAGGCGGTGCCGGTGAGCCAATGGACGTGAGCGCGGCCCGGCTGGGGCGTTTCGTGGCCCTCAATGAACTGGGAATGGACGTAGGGTTCCACCTCGCGGATCTCGGCCCGGTCGTTGTAGGCGGCGGGACAGCTTTCCTTGAAGTACTGGAAGGCGCGGCCGCCGTGGCCGAGAAGCGCTTCGGCTAAGATGGCCCAGCCCTGGGCCTGGCAGAAAATGCCGCCGTTTTCCTTGGTGGTGGGGTTAAAGAGCAGCATGGCCGCGCCGTCAAAGGCGTGCTTGCGGTAGCAGGGGGTCATCAGCTCGATGCCGTTGGGGGTGTTGAGCTGCTGATACACGGTTTCCATGCTCTTTTCGGCCTGCTCTTTCGTCGCGCCGCCGGAAATGACGCACCAGGACTGGGGGTTCAGCCACATGGCGGCTTCGGGATCGTGCTTGCTGCCGATGACGGCCCCGTCCTGGGTGTAGCCCCGGCGGAAGCGGTCGTCCTCCCAGAAATGCTCGTTGATGAGGGCCAGCTGCTTTTCGGCGGTTTCCTTGAGCCAGGCGCTGTACGCCTTGTTTTCTTCTGTGTCGGGCAGCAGCTCGTCCAACTGCTTGAGGGCAAGATAGAACTGGAAGGCCACGAAGCTGCTTTCGCCCTGAGCGCCGAGCTTCAGACAGTCGTTCCAGTCGGCGTGGAGGCCGGCGGGCATGCCGTGCGCGCCCAAATGATGCATGGTAAAGTCGATGGCCCGCTTCAAATGCTCGATGACGGTGCCTTCGTCGTAGTCCGCGAAGGGGATCACTTCGTTCAGGAAATCCTTGTCCCCGGTTTCGGCGATGTACTTGTACACCGTGGGGAACAGCCACATGGCGTCGTCGGCGCGGTAGGCGGGATGGCCGGTTTCCTTCACGTAGCTGTCCTGCTCCGGGGTGTCCTCATGGCCGGGATTGTGGGAATACTTGACCAGGGGCAGGCCCGCGCCGTGGTGTACCTGGGCGGAGAGCATGAAGCGGATGCGGTCTTTGGCCATGGGCGGATCCAAATGGATGATGCCCTGGATGTCCTGCACCGTGTCGCGGTAGCCGTAGCCGTTGCGCTCGCCGCAGTAGATCAGGCTGGCGGCGCGGCTCCAGACGAAGGTGGTGAAGCACTGGAAGGCGTTCCAGGTGTTCACCATGGTGTTCAGGTTATCGTCCGGGGTGTGAATGTTCAGGTTGTTCAGCTTGCCGTGCCAGTAGTCGATCAGGGTGCGCCATTCCGCGTCCACGGTGTAGGCGGTGTCCCGGTAGCGGCGAAGGAGGGCCTTGGCTTCCTGCTCGCCCTTCTGGCCTAAGAGGAAAGCGACGGTTTTGGTTTCGCCGGGCTGCAATTCGAGAACCGTATGCAGCGCGCCGCAGGGGTTGCCGTTGAAGTTCAGGCTGTTGTCCAGCTTGCCGTCCTGCACGCCCTTGGGGGCGTTGAAACGGTGTACGCCCAAGAACCGGTCGCGGCGGCCGGTGTAGCTGACCACGTCCGCGCCCGCCAGGCCGAAGAAGCGCTCCCGGCCGTTCTCGCCGTTTTCGTTCACGCCGCAGAACTGGTTGATGCGCTGCAAAATGTGGTTTTCGTGGAATTCGGTCACGGTGATGAACTGGGTGTACTGCATGTTCACCAGATCCTGGGTATAGAAGCTGTCGGTGGTGAATTCGCAGTAGCCGAACACGCCAATCTTCCGGGGGGCGTCGCCGGTGTTGGTCACGGCCAGGCGCCAAACCTCGTGGGTGGCGTCCATGGGCACGTAGTACAGGGCCTTGGTTTCGACGCCGTCGTAGGCGGATTCGATCTGGGTGTAGCTGGTGCCGTGGCGGGTGACGGTTTCATATTCCTTCAGGGGTTTTTCCACGGGCCGCCAGGAGGCGGACCAGAAATCGCCGGTTGCTTCGTCCCGCAGGTAGATATAGCGGCCCGGCTCGTCGAACTGGTTGAACATATAGCGCAGGATGCGGCCCGCTGCGCCGGACTTGACGAAGCTGTAGCCGCCCGCGTTCTGGGTCACGATGGCGCCGTATTCCGGCGAGCCTAAGTAGTTGGCCCAGGGCATGGGGGTGCGGGGGTCGGTGATCACGTATTCCCGGCGGGCGTTGTCGAAATAACCGTACTGCATGGAAAAACTCCTCCTGTCCTTTGTTTCCGAAAGTTACCATCTTCCTATTCGGCGCGAAAACACATTGTCCTGTCTGCGTGGGAAAGAAAATAATAAAGAGTTGAGAGTTGGGAGTTGAGAGTTGAGATTTATATAGTGGATATCATCGGGTTCCGAAAATTGTCAGCTATAATTATCTCAACTCTCAACTCTCAACTCTTAACTCTCCGTCCTCCGCTCTTCACTCTCCGTTTTCAGCTTTGCTGTGTACGATCTTCTTCTGTGCGTACATATACTTGTCCGCCTCGTCCAGCAGGTCCTTCACAGTGGTTTTGCCGATGTCATCGGTATAGGCGTAGCCCAGGGAAATGCTCACGCCTTCCCTTTTCTCCATTTCCTCAAACTTGTGGATCATGCCGCGAATGGTATCACGGGTGCAGTCCGTCACGATGGCGGCGAACTCGTCCCCGCCGAAGCGGAAGCAGTTTTCCCCGAAGCAGGCGGAAATGCAGGCCGCCGCGTGGCGGATCAGCTCGTCCCCCGCCAAATGGCCTTCGGTATCGTTGGTGCGCTTCAAGAAGTTCACGTCGAACAGCGCCACGGCCATGGAGCGGCCGCTTTCCTGGGATTCCACCACGTACTGCTCGAACCGGTAGCGGTTGGGCAGGTTGGTCAGGGCGTCGGTCTCGGCGGCGGAGCGCAGAATCTGATCCAAATCGTTCCGGCGTTTGAGCACGCCGTTATACGCCCGCGCCACCAGCCGCACTTCCCTGAAGCCCCGCTTTTCGTCCAGGGATTCGTCCAGGGGAATCAGCTTTTCAAACCGCCCCAGAGGCCGAATGATCTTAAAATACATGATGATGAAGGCGCAGATCAGGATCACCATGATGGACAGGGTGGACACCCACATCATCGTTCGCAGCAGGCCCACGCGCTGGCCCGTGCTGGCGGATTCCTGGGCGGATCGCTGCTGGATCAGGGCCACGCAGCCGCTCACACTCTGAGAAACGACATTTTTTTTCTGCCCGTATTCCGTTCCTATCAACAGTCCCCGGGCGATGGAAAGCTTTTGCCCGTCCGGCATGGCCGCTTCCTCCGCCGTCAGCGCCGGCAGGGGAATGTTCGCCAGCACCGGGGTTTGGGGGATGGGATATACGGCGTTGACCAGAGCCAGGGCGTGAAGCTGGACCTCCCAAAGCTGGTTGGCGCTGTCCGCAGCCTGGGCAAGCAGGGCCTCCGCTTCCGCGCTCACATCGTATTCCCGGAACCGGGCCATTACCTGATCGCCCCGGCGATCCATCGTCAGCTCCTGGGCGTAGGCGTTTAAGGGGCCCACG
>JAFSNT010000106.1 GCA_017443295.1 Clostridia bacterium | reverse complement strand
TAATTGGGCAGCTCCATCACGAAGGGCACGGCCTCCCCCTTGAACAGGGTGCCCTTGAACAGATACGCCGCCAATACGCCGGTGAGGATGCCCAGCAGATACAGGCCCGTGATGATCAGCCAGCTCACATCCGGGAAAAAGGCGCTGACGAAAAAGCCGTAAATGGGCAGCTTGGCCGTGCAGGACATGAAGGGCGTCAGCAGGATGGTCATACGCCGATCCCGGTCGCTGGGCAGGGTGCGGGTGGACATGACGGCGGGCACCGTGCAGCCAAAACCGATCAGCATGGGCACGATGCTGCGGCCGGACAGGCCGATGTGGCGCAGCAGCTTATCCATCACGAAGGCCACCCGGGCGATGTACCCGCTGTCCTCCAGCATGGACAGGAAGAAGAACAGGGTGACGATGATGGGCAGGAAGCTGACCACGGTGCCCACGCCCTCGAAAATCCCGTCCTTTACCAGGCTTTGGATGGCGGGGTTCACGCTGGCCGCCTCCATGCCCTTTTCGGCCATCCCTTTCAGTACGCCGATGCCCTGCTCCAAAAGATCCTGGAAGAAGGGGCCGATCAGGAAGAAGGTGAGGAAAAATACCAGGGCCATGATGCCCACGAACATGGGAATGGCCGTCCATTTGCCGGTAAGCACCTCGTCGATCTTCCGGCTGCGCATGTGTTCCTTGCTTTCGTGGGGCTTGATGACGCAGGTGGAGCATACCCGCCGGATGAAATCAAAGCGCATGTCCGCCATGGCGGCGCTGCGGTCCAATCCCCTCTCCTTTTCCATCTGGAACACGATATGCTCTAACATTTCCTTTTCGTTCTGATCCAGCTTGAGCTTTTCCAGGATCAGGACGTCGCCCTCGATGAGCTTGCCCGCCGCGAAGCGCAGGGGCAGACCGGCTTCCCTGGCGTGATCCTCGATCAGATGGCCCACCGCGTGCAGCGCCCGATGCACCGCGCCGCCGTGGTCGTCGGCCCCGCAGTAATCCTGCTCCACGGGCTTTTCCTGGTACTTGGCGATGTGTACCGCGTGGCGCACCAGCTCGTCCACGCCCTCGTTCTTGGCGGCGGCGATGGGCACCACGGGCACGCCCAACATTTCCTCCATGGCGTTCACGTCCACCGTGCCGCCGTTGCCCCGCAGCTCGTCCATCATGTTCAGGGCCACCACCATGGGGATGTTCATTTCCAGCAGCTGCATGGTCAGATACAGGTTGCGTTCGATGTTGGTGGCGTCCACGATGTTGATGATGGCCCGGGGCTTCTGATCCAGCACGAAATCACGGGAAACCAGCTCCTCGCTGGAATAGGGGGACATCGAGTAAATACCCGGCAGATCAGTGATGCGGGTGTCGCTGTGGCCCCGGATCACGCCGTCCTTGCGGTCCACCGTCACGCCGGGGAAATTGCCCACGTGCTGGTTGGAGCCGGTGAGCTGGTTGAACAGGGTGGTTTTGCCGCTGTTCTGGTTGCCCACCAGGGCGAAGGTCAACGTGGCGCCCTCCGGCAGGGGATCGCCGCTGCCCTTGGGATGATATTTGCCCTCTTCACCCAAACCGGGATGTTCGGTGCGCTTTCGCAGTTCCTTTGATTTGGGCGGTTCGGCCGCCGTTTTCGTTAAGGCGATGCCGATCTTTTCCGCGTCGGCCAGCCGCAGGGTCAGTTCATAGCCGTGAATCCGCAGCTCCATGGGGTCGCCCATGGGCGCGAATTTGATCAGCGTGACCTCCGCGCCGGGGATCACGCCCATATCCAAAAAATGCTGACGCAGCGCGCCTTCGCCGCCTACCGTTACGATCCGCGCGGATTGTCCGGGCTTCAATTCACAAAGCTTCATCCGCATCCTCCTCGCCCCTTATTAGGCCCGGCTAACCGGGTCAAATATCAATATTGGACAAAAAAGGCGATTATCCTTTTTCCTTCACGAAAAAAAAGTCCCGCAAAAACAGGACTCAGCTTGTTATATCCGCTTCGCAAAGGATACGTGTTCGTTTAATTCATTGAATCCATTCTTCCGGTAGAAATCATAGGCGGGAACGGTGCTCTCCGTCTGCAAAAAGAGCTGCGTCAGCCCCAAATCCTTGATGGCTTTTTCGATTTCTTTCAAAAACAGCGTGCCAAGCCCCCGGCCCTGGCGGTCAGGGCGTATGCAAAATTCGTCGATATAGTATTCGGTGCCGGTATACCAATGCCTGATATTGCCCATGGAAATGCCGGTCAGCTTTCCGTTTTCATACAGTCCATAGGTGAGGGAATTGCTGTGCCCGGTCAGATCGTGGAGATAGGCGTTCAGCTGTTCCTGATCGGACCAATCGTCCTTCCACGGTTCCGCCGTGAACACGCTCAAAAACAGTGCCTTGATGGTTTCCGTTTCCTCCGGCCCGATGCGCCTTACCTCGTACAAATCCTGTTCCATTTCTTCCTCCGTATACAAGCACGCGCTTCACAGCTTAAGCTGCATAAAGTTGGGATTCTTCATAAAACCAAAATCCGTATACAGCAGCACGCCCATATCCGAAGCGGTGATTTGCACGGCCCCGCAGCCCTTTTCCCTCGCTTCTCTCACCACCCGGGACAGCAATTCCCGGGCGATTCCCTGCCTGCGGTAGGCTTTTTCCGTGAACATGCTGGATAAAAGACCGATTTTGCCGCTGGGACAGCCAAAGTAAGGCGGCTTTTCCACGATGGACATGCCGCTGGTTCCCACGATCGTTTCACCGTCCACGGCGAGCCAGGAAAGGAACGTGCCGTCCGCAATATGCCGCCGATAATAGTCCTTTAGCGCGGGTACCAGGTCGATTTCTTCCTTCGCGCCTTCCTCCCGCAGCTGGCGGATTCTCATTGCAATAAACGTATCCAGGTCTTCATCCCTTAATCTTCTGTAAACGATCGCCATGTTCCCGCCTCCGCATCCAAACCTTTCATCTTAAGTATACCAAAAAAAGAAGAGAAAAACAACGGCGCGTTCTTCCGCCGTTTCGGTGAAGAACGCGCCGCTGTGCGCATATATTACGCCGCCTCGTCCATTTTTTCGGCGGTGGAAAGCATCCATTCGATATACACGCCGTAGCCCTGGGTGGGATCGTCCACAAACACGTGAGTCATTTGGATGATGCCGAGCCTTGCCCCCGGTTTTCCGGCTCAAAGCGGGGAAGCTGGGGAAACAGGTCGATGACGATTTTCCCGTCGGGGCCTTTCCGGTACTCGATGCGGCGCAGGATGACCTTCAGCAGCCTGTTCCGCTCCGCCGCCGTCATATCCCCGTAGCTTTCCAGCAGCGCTTCCGTATGGGGGATCAGGCTGCACCGGGAGGCTTCCCGCTGTTCCAGCTCTTCGACGCTTTTCCCAAGGGCGGCTTTTCTGCCCTCCGTTTCCGACAGGGCGGCGGTCAGCTTTTCCCGGCGCTCCCTGAAAAATTCCGGGGTGTACAGGCCCTGCTCCACCAGGTCGTAGGCGTTTTCCAATTGGGCCTGTATCCTTTGTATGTCCTGCTCCAGCTTTTCCATCTGCGCGCGGCCCCGGGCGATTTCCTCCGCAAAGCCCACGGTTTCGATCTTCACCCGATAGCCCTCCAGCCATTGCCGGAGCGCGTCGATGATCGCCTGTTCCACCAGGGCGTAATCCGCTGTGGCGTTATGGCAGGCGCGCATGTTCACGCACCGCACCCGGACGCGGCCCTTCTGGGACGCGGCCAGGGTGGTGCGGGCCACCCGCTTGCCGCAGCAGGCGCAGTACATCAGTCCCGCAAAGGCGTTTTGCAGCGCATGGCTGTCCTTCACCCGGACGGCGGGCTGTTTCCCAGCGCGGATTTCCTGGGCGCGCCCGAAGGTTTCTTCGTCGATCAGCGCCGGGTGAAGCCCGTCGAACACCGTATAGTCCGCCATGTTTTTCAGGTGCTTCACGCGCTTGACCGCCTGGCCGTTTTCCACGCTTCTGATCTGTTTGCAATACCCCCGTTTGATCTTTCCCATGTAGACCGGATTGGTGAGGATATTGGAAATCGTGGCGTAGGTCCACTTTTCGCCGTGGCGGGTGGGGATGGACGCATCGTTCAGGGCGTTGGCGATTTTCCGGGTGCCCTCCCGCTGGAGAAACAGCTCGAAAATTCTTTGCACCACCGGCCCCTCCACCGGGTCAGGCTCTAAGGTGTAGCCCTTTTCGTTTTTCAGCTTTACCCGCCTGTATCCGTACGGCGGGACGCTGCCTAAGTATTTTCCTTCTGCGGCGCTGCTTTCCCGGCCCCTGATCAGGCGGCGGTTGATGGTTTTGTATTCGCGCCTGCTCATGAACAGGCCGAATTCAAAATACTCCTCGTCAAATTCGTTGCCGGGGTCGTACACCTTGGCGGGGGTGATGATCTTGGTCTCGGAGAATTGGAACACCTGGCTGATGTACGCCTGATCGGCGCTGTTGCCCCGGGCCAAACGCTCCAAATCCACCACCAGCACCCCTGCGTACAGGCCCGCGTTCACCTCCGCCAGCAGCTTACGCACCATGGGCCGGGCGGCGATGGATTCGCCGGAAACGACTTCGTGATAGGTTTTGGCAATATGGTATCCTCTTTCCTTGGCCAGCTTGTCCAAAATGGCTTCGTGACGCTTCAGTGTTTCCTCCACGCTCAATTCCGCGTAGTCGCGGTCAAAGCGCGATTTGCGAAGATACTTCGCATATTGCTCCATGCAAAACCTCCTTTCCGGTTCCTATCATAAGAAAGAATGTCCCCTCCTGTCAACGGTTCATCCATGATATGGCAGCGCTTTCAAATAACGCCGGAGCCGCCCCGTTTAGGCGGCGGCGGTACGCCTGGGACACGATGCGGCCGGCCTCCGCCATGGCCCGGCCCGCCTCCTGACGGCAATAGCCGTCATGGATCCGAACGGTCGCCCTTTCCTCCCTTATTTCCGCGATCACCATACGTTCACCCGCTTTCTTTATATTCGTTCCTATTGTGGACGGAGACGCGGTTTTATATGCTTTCAGCGCCGTCTTCCGGGTTGACGGCGTATATAAAATCGGATATAATTTTCTCTGTGGGTAACATATGCCAATTGGCCCCCGTATATTATAATGAAACGGTTTTTCCCGCCAATAAACGGCACGCCACCGCATTTTCCCGTTCCGCTTCTTCGGCCCCGTCGGTGGGGCTGGGAAAGCGTTCCGAAATCTGTACGTTCTGTAAGGGCAGGTCACCTCTGCCGGACAGAGAGAGAAGGGATTTGTTTATGAAAACATCTTCCGCAAAAAAACTGATCGTTCTGTTTGCCGCGTTCCTCCTGGCGCTGCTGCCCCTGTGCGGCGCGCTGGCGGAGGATTATACGGCCCAAACCATGCGCCTGCTCCATTACGAGGGGGAAGTGGAGATCCTGGACGCCAACGGGAAGCCCCGCTTCGTGATGGAAAACGCCCGCTTTAAGAGCGGGGAAGCCATGCGCACGGGCGAAGACAGCACGGCCTCCATCAGCCTGGACGCCACGAAGATCGTCACCCTGGATCAGCTGAGCCTGCTGGAGTTCATCAAGCAGGGCAACCACCTGCTGTTGACCCTCAAGGAGGGCCTGCTGCTGCTGGACGTGCAGGAAAAGCTGGACGAAAACGAATCCCTGGACGTGGAGACCTCCACCCTGACCGTGGGCATTCGGGGCACCGTGATCGTCATGTCCGAACAGGTGATAGACGGGGTGCGCGTCTCCAAAATCACGGTGCTGGCGGGCGTGACCCAGGTATCGTATATTGACGCAGGCGGCGTCCGGCAGTCCTTCCAGCTCTCTTCGGGCTATACGGCCCTCCTGACGGACAATAACGGCAACGGGCAGGCGGATCTCCCCCCCGAAATCAGAGAGACAACAGAAGAAGACACGGAAGGGTTCGTGGACGAGCAGCTCCAGCAGAATCCCGATACATTGAAGCGGATCGAGAATGAAAACAACGGGAACCAGGAAACCGGGAAACAGGACGATTATCTCTATCCCGCCGGCGGCGACTGGATATGGGGCGGGAGAGTGACTTTGGTGGCCCAGAGCGCCAGCAAAATGTATGACGGCTGGCCCCTGGTTCGCGCCTCCGGCGTGCTGGTGGAGGGCCTGCCCTCGGAATTCAGGTGCGTGGTTTCCGCCACCGGCGCCCAGACCGACGCGGGAACGAGCGCCAACCCCGTGGGCAATTACGCGATTTACAACAGCCGGAACGAAAACGTGACCGCCCATTTTCCCAATGTGGAAAAGGTGCCCGGCCAGCTGATCGTGGAGCCGGTGCCCATCACCATCACCACCGCCAGCGATGAAAAAGTATACGACGGCACGCCGCTGACCAATCCGGAGGTGGATATCGCCATCCGGCGAACCCTTGATCCCCAGAACGGAACCGAAACCGAGCCCGCCGAAAAGACGGCGTCGGGCGGAGGCGGCGGGGGCGCGCAGGCCGCCGCCACGCGGAACGTATCTTACCTCGTGGATCCCTCCCTGAAAAATCAAACGCTGTACGGCGTATGCGGCGTGGTGGTCGTTCACGCCATGAACCCCCTCACCGGCCAGGCCAGCGACGTACAGCTGCGGGCCGGATACAGGCTGACCATCTACCTGAACGACGAAGAAGGTAAGGAAAGCCTGCAATACGTAACGGAACCGGTGCCCCTGGACGAGCTGCCCGTAGAAATGCTGCGCATTTACGCCAACAATCCGGACGCTTTGAAGCAGGCCTGCGAGGAAACCGGCTGGAAGGAAGAAGACGTAAAGGCGCGCATCGCCAAGCTGAAGATCAGCGCGAACGTCAAGCTGGTGGAGCAGAACGGCATCCGCATCGTGGAAGAGGAGGCGGATCGCCTGCTGGCGGATTTCACCAACGTGCATCTCAATATCGGCTCCTCCATCACCAACTACAACGGCCGGGCGCTGAACGGCCAGGAAGCGGAATTTGTCACCCCGCCCATTGACAGGGAGATCAAAGTGACCGTCACCGGCACCCAAACCGACGTGGGCGAAAGCGAAAACACCTTTGAAATCGACTGGGACGGCGTGAGAAAGGAAAACTACGTCGTAACGGAGGAGCTGGGCACCCTGACGGTCACGCCCGCCGCGCTTACCGTCACCACCGGCACATCTGAAAAGGTTTACGACGGCCAGCCCCTGACGAACAGCGAAGCGTCCCTCTCCGGCCTGGTCAACGGCGAAACGGCGCAGGTTTCCGCCACCGGCTCCATCACCCGGAACGGCGAAACGAAAAATACCTACAGCATCGCCTGGAATACCGCGAAAGCGGATAATTATACCGTTCACGAAAACCTTGGCAGCCTCACCGTGGAACCGCTTCAGCTCAGCGTGGATTTCTTCGGCGGCGAGGCGGAGATCGTCGACGGGAATCTGGTGCTGCCCGATCCCGTCCTCTCCTACGGCAACGGCACGCACGCCGGGGAGACCGTGACCGCCGTGCGCACCAGATCGCTCAGCGCGGCGTACCGATTCACCCTGTTTACCGGCGACCAGATCAGCCTGGAAATCACTTCCAAGAAACGAGGCGGAGGCTACTACGATATCGTCGCCACCCCCACCTATCCCGCCGACCTGCAGTCCAGCTTTTCCGTTGATTTTGCGGGCACGGTCTTTGCGGGCGGGCCGCTGGAGCTGAAAATCACCACGCCTACGGCCAGCAAGCCCTATGACGGCGCGCCGCTGACCAGCACGGACGTGACCGTGGAGGGCCTGGACGAAAGCGACGCCATTGTGGTCACGGTGACGGGCAGCCAAACGGACGCCGGTTCCAGCGCCAATACCTATACCATCGACTGGGGCGACACGAACAAAGACGACTATACGATCGTCGAAGAACTGGGCACGCTGACGGTAGAGCCGAAAACCGTCTCCGTCTCCACCGGCTCCGCCGAAAAGCCCTACGACGGCACGGCCCTCACCTGCGTGAACCCCGCCCCGGCCATTGACGGCCTGATCGACGGCGACGGGGCCACGGTAACGGCCACGGGAACCATCACGGCCGTGGGAACAGCCGACAACACGTACAGCATCGAGTGGGACGAAGGCACGCTGGCGGGCAACTACGCAATCGTGGACGATTTAGGCACGCTGACCGTAACCCCCGCGCAGATTTCGATCACCACGAAATCGGCCAGCAAGCAGTTTGACGGCCAGCCCCTAACCTGCTGGGAGCTGGAGTCCAATTACACGGCTGTTGGGGATGGCGACACGTTCACCATCACCCTTGAAAACAATGAAAAGATGACCGTGACCTTCCAGGGCAGCCAGACCGGCGTGGGAACGGGCAGCAATACCTGCCAGATCGCCTGGGACGGGGAGGTGGCAGGGAACTATGAAATTTCCCCGACCTTAGGCACCCTGACAGTGACAAAGAATACCGCGGAAGTGCTGCTCACGGCGGCGTCGGCCACAAAGGAATATGACGGCACGCCGCTGACGGCGGCGGAGGCCGCGGGCCTTGCGGAATGGTTCTCCGTGGTGCCCACCATGACCGACGCAAGCACGCTGACGGATGTGGGCTTCTGCGATAATGTGATCAAATCCCATAAGATTTACCTGGACGACGAGGACGTAACCGCCAATTTCACCAACGTGAAGTACGCCAAGGGCACACTGACGGTGACGAGCCCCGAAATCGTGACGATCCTGGCGTCGGCGGAAAAAACCTACGACGGCGCGCCGCTGACCCCCACGGCGGCAAACACCACCGTGACGATGGACCCCGCGCTGGAGGGCTATACGGCGGAAGTGACCATGACCGGCAGCCTGACGAACGCCGGAAGCACGGACGCCGAGGTCACCTCCTTCACCATCCGCAAGGGCGGCGAGGACATGACGGCCCTGTTCCCCAACGCGACGGCGGCGGGCGTGCTGACGGTCAACAAGTTCCCCGTGCAGATCGTGACGGGAAGCGCATCCAAGGTCTATAACGGATCCGCGGCGCATAGCGACGAACTGACCGTCAACGGCAGCGCGCCGAAGCGGACCGATGAAGTCTACTGTGAATACCAGCTGGTAGGCAGCGATAAGCTCACCCAAATGCGCACGGCGGGCCTGGCCGACGTGGGCAAGATCGACAACGAATGCAGCTATTCGCTGGCCGCGGTGGCGAACCCCGACAACTACGATATTTCGGAAGAATGGGGCGAGCTGGAGGTGACGGCCCAGACCGTCACGGTTCAGTTGGTCAACAGCGTCACCACCTTCCAGGGGCCGGTTACGCCCGATGCAATGACCGCCGTCTACGGGGACAACAGCGCGGTAACCCGCTTTCAGATGAATACAGAATCCGGAAAGCTCACGTCCAAGTTCCGCCTGACGGACAACAGCGTGCTTACGGTGGAATGCGCGGGCGTGGGGGCCGGCGAGCAGACCTACGCGCCTACCTGCGCCTTCTCCAAAGAAGGCAACGATAAGAATTACACCGTCTCGTTCACCAATACGGAGGTAACCATTCAGCCCCTGGCCGTGACGATCAGCATGAGCTGTCCTGAGGAAATCCCCTACGACGGACAGAGCCACGGGCCTGAGCTGCCGACAGTCGATCAGCCGTCCGAAAGCTGTACGTGGCAGAGCGCGGACGACGAATCGGGCGACAGGCTGCTCGTTTGGGCGTGGGGCGACGTGTTCAGGCTGCATCTGGACGCTGACTATGACGAAGAAATTGCAATTCCCGGAACCGACGCGGGCGAATACGCCTTCTCCATGACCTGCGGCGTCGATACGGGGGACGCGGCGAACTACACCATCTCCCTGCCGAACGCCGAAAGCACGATGACGATTGCGCCCGTGCCTGTGACCATCACCACCGGCGATGACAGCAAGGTCTATGACGGAATGCCCCTGACCCAGGATGCGCTGTCCGTCAACGGCACGGCGCTGACCAAGGAAGACGGGGTATACACATACAACCTTGTGGGCGAAGACGTTCTCACCGCCACGGTGACCGGCTCCGTGACCGACGTAACAGAGGCGACCGGGAACAATGCCTGCGATTACAATATCACCGGCAATTCCAATAACTACGCGGTCACGGTCACCCAGGGCACGCTGCAGATTGATCCCGTGAGCATAACGGTAACGTTAGCGATGGAGGAGGAAGAAGGCGAAGACGAACGCAGATATTACTTTGAAGGCTATGCCATCGAACCCGAAATCGTAAACGCCAGCCGCACCGTGGACGGCGCGCAGACGTTCCTGGAGTGCATTTATAATGAGGACGAGGACGCTTACGATTTCACCCTGCCCTACGGCGGAACGCTTCGCGTGAAATCCGAAGGCGTATACGGAGCGGGCAACAAAACCTTTACGGCCACGACCAGCGTCAGCGGGACGAGCGCGGATAATTACAACGTCACGGTCAGCGGCGCTGCCATCTATGTAAATCCCTTGGTAGTGCGGCTCCAGCCGGGCGGCGATTACTGGAACTCTTACGAATACGACGGCCGCTTCCACGGGGATGATTTGCATGTGGAAGCCGATGTTGAAGGCTTTACTCCGGCTAATCAGGGCGGGGGACACTGGATCATCACCTGGCCGTGGGGCGACAAGCTGGATGTGAAGATTTCGGGCGGCGGAATAGACGTCGGCAGCCATCCGCTGTCGGTCGAAACTGAATTCACCGTCGGCAATTCGGACAACTATATCGTCGTAGTTGAAGAGGAAAGTATAGACCTGGTGATTTTTGAAAGGGATCTGTATATTGATACAGGCTCGAAGGACAAGCCGTATGACGGCACGGAGCTTACGTGCTGGGAGCTTGACGCGTCCGATTCCGAAGAATCCACCTATGCATGCGTACAGGTTGGAGAAAGCAACGTGTTTACCGTCACGCTGGAAAATGGAGAAACGATCACCGTGACCGTGAACGGCAGCCAAACCGATGTGGGCGAGAGTGACAATACCGTCACCATCGACTGGGGCAGTACAAAATCCACGAACTATGACGTCAATTACGGCTACGGTACTCTGGAAGTGACCGGCATCACCACGGAAGTGGTGCTCAAGGCGGGGAACGCGAGCAAGCCCTACGACGGCACGCCGCTGACGAGCGCCGCGTTTACGGCTTCGGGCCTCCCGGCGGGGTTCACGGCGGCAGTCACCATGAGCGAGGACAGCACCCTGACGGAGCCGGGCACCTGCGAAAACCGGATCGCGTCCTACCATATTTACAAGGACGACGATACCGAAAACGACGTAAAAGACTGGTTCACCAACGTGAAATGCGAAACGGGCACCCTGACGGTGACGTTCGCCGATACGGTGACCGTGGACGCTTCGGCCACGAAGCCGTATGACGGCACGGCGCTGACGGCGAGCAGCGAGACGCTTTCAGTCTCCGGCCTGCCCGAAGGGTACACCGTGGAAGCGGCGGTGACCGGAAGCCAGTTGGACGCGGGAAGCAGCAACGTCACGTTCACCAGCTGCAAGATCCTCAAGGCCGGGCAGGACGTGACCCACCTGTTCGCCCTGGAAACCAAGGGCACCCTGCTCGTCACGGCCCGAACCGTTACGCTGAAGCTGGACGGTTCAAATGGAGATATCACATACGACGGCGAATACCACGGCGACGGGCTGGAGGTAGCGGCCGACGGTATTTCGGTGACCAGCACAGATTACGGCGAAGGATATTGGGAATTGGAAATGCCGTGGGAAGACACTATCGAGGTCAATATCACCGGCGGCGATTGGGACGCGGGCGACTATACCCTCGGCTGCACCTGGAATGTCTCCAGCGGCGACGCCGGTAACTACAGCATTTCCGCTACCGGCAAGAATATGAAGATCAAGCCCGCGCCGCTTACCATTCTCAGCGCCTCGGACAGCAAAGAATACGACGGAACGCCGCTGACGTGCTACGCGCTTTACGCAAATGGCGAATACATGGAGGAGGAAGCCAGCGAGATCTACGTCATGCTCAAAAACGAGGAAACCATCATCGTGACGGTCACGGGCAGCCAGACCAATAAGGGCGAGAGCAAGAACACTTACTCCATCGACTGGGGAGAAGACGCAAAGTCCAGCAACTACAATACCACGCTCTTATACGGCGATCTGACAGTGACGGCGAACATGAGCGAGGTGAAGATCACTGCGGCGTCTCACTCCCAGACCTATGACGGTTCGGACGCCTGCCCCACCGATCAGCCCGAATGGGATAACCTGCCCGATGGGTTCTATGGGATCGCGGGGTCCAGCGGCAGCCAGATAGCCGTAGGTTCCAGCGACAATGTGGTGACGAGCTTCGCGATTTATAAAGAAAGCGACAATTCGGCCGTGACCGAAAACTTTGGGAACATCAAATTGTTCAACGGCACGCTGACGGTATCCCCCAAGTCGCTGACGGTGATGCTGCCGGAAGAAGACCGAACGAAGGAATACGACGGAAACGTATTCAGAAAATTCGTGACAGTCGACGGCATTTGGGAAGAAACGATCAGCGGGTATATCACGTGTACCGAAACCGCTGTGGGCGGCCCGTACGGACTGACGTTTGAACCGGATGCCGCGTCAGCGGAGACGGCGAAAAACTATAGTATCAGCGTGACCGGAACGCTGACGATCGTTTCCTCCGGCGACCCGCCTGCGGACGCCACGACAGATTCGCCTACGACCAAATCCATAAAACCGCCTGAACCCGACCCCACAGACCCGCCGGAAAATGATCCGGTTGATCCGCAGGAGAATGATCTCGACGACCCGCGGGAAAACGACCCCGTTGATCCGCAGGAGAATGATCCCGTTGAGCCGCAGGAGAATGACCCGGTTGATCCGCAGGAGAACGATCCCGACGATCCGAAGGAAAACGACCCCGTTGATCCGAAGGAAAACGATCCCGACGATCCGCAGGAAAACGATCCTGCTGAGTCGCAGGAAAACGACCCCGACGATCCGCAGGAGAACGATCCCGACGATCCGCAGGAGAATAATCCCGCTGACCCGCCGGAATATGATCCCGAAGGCGGCAAAGGGGACGACCCCGAAGACAACGGAGAAGACGATCCCGAAGGCAATCCCGAGGGCAATCCCGAAGGCAACGGAGAAGGCAATCCCGAGGGCGGCGGAGAAGACGGTCCCGAAGGCGGTGACGGTACGGAATCAACACCCACAAATCAAACCACACCCTGACAAACGGAGCGGCCCCTTTCCCGATTGCGGAAAGGGCCTCTCCTTTTTCACCACAGCGCAAAAAAGTCCGGTCGGCATTGCCTCCGGGCAGGGAATGAGGGATGAACCGCCATGACCGAAAAGCTGAAAACCGCCCTGCTGAACGTGAAAAACGCCGTGATCAGCCCGATGAAAAAGGCGCTTTCCCGGGCGGTCCGTCCGCTGAAAAAAGCGCTGGCCTGGCTGGCCGTTCCGCTGAAAAAGGCGCAGGCTCGCTTAGCAGAGCCGCTGGAAAAGCTCCGTGCCCGGCTGGCCGGGCCGCTGAAAAAAGCCCAGCCCTACCTGATCGCCCTGGCCTCCGCCCTGGCGGCGACGGCCATCATCAGCTGGGGCGCGCTGTACCGGGTGGACAAATGGACGCAGGACTGGCTGTACCAGCATCCCGGCGTGTCCAGCGGCGATATCGTGATCATCGGCATCGACGACGAAGCCCTGGACATTTTAGGCCCCTACAATACCTGGGACCGGAACGTAATGGCTTCCGTGCTGGAAGCCCTGGCGGCGGATCCGGAAAACAAGCCCGCCGTCACCGCCATCGACGTGCTGTACGCCGGAAACACTTCCCCGGAGGCCGACGACCGCCTGGCGAAGGCCGCAGCGGAGCTGGGTAACGTGGTCACGGCCTGCATGGCGCAGTTCGGCACCGCCATCACCTGGGAAAATGGCCGCGCGGTGGACAAGAACGACGCTGCCGTGATCGGATTCGAGCAGCCCTATGAGGAATTGCGGGCCGTGACCACCCAGGGCCACATCAACGCCATGACCGATACGGACGGCGTGATGCGCCACGCCATCCTGTATGTGGAGCCGGAGGAAGGAAGAACCTATTCCATGGCCCACGAGACGGCGCGGCTGTTCCTGGAGCAGCGGGGAGAAACCCTGCGCGACCCCGCCGTGGGCGGCACGGGCCTGTTCTACGTTTCCTTTACCGGCATGCCCGGCGATTATTCCGACGGCGTATCCCTGGCCTGGGTCATGGAGGGGGACGTGCCCTCCGGCTATTGGGCGGACAAAATCGTCCTCATCGGCCCCTACGCCCCGGCCCTGCAGGACGCCTTTTTCACCTCCATCGAAAAAGGCGAGCAGATGTACGGCATTGAATTCCAGGCCAACGTGATCCAAAGCATGCTGGAAAACAACTATAAAAATGAAATATCCGACCGGCTCCAGCTGATCGTGCTGTTCGTACTCTGCGCCGTTGCCATGGTGCTGTTCCTCAAGCTCAAAACCCTGTGGGGCGGCGCGGTGTGCTTCGGGCTGATCCTGGTCAGCGCGGGAAGCACCCTTCTGCTTTTCCATTTCGGCCTGATCGCCCATCCCCTGTGGATCCCCGCGGCCATGCTGGCGCTGTATTTGGGCGCTGTGGGCGACCATTACGCGAAGGCCGCCAAGGAGCGGCAGAAGCTGGCCCTGAAAAACGAGCGCATCACGGCGGAGCTGTCCCTGGCCACCCGCATCCAGGCCAATTACCTGCCCAAGGTGTTCCCGCCCTTCCCGGAGCGGAAGGAATTTGATCTCTACGCCTCCATGACCCCCGCCAAGGAGGTGGGCGGCGACCTGTACGACTTTTTCCTCATCGACGACGACCATCTGTGCGTGGTGATCGGCGACGTGTCCGGCAAGGGCATCCCGGCGGCCCTGTTTATGATGATGGCCGCCTCCCTGATCCAAATCGCGGCGGCGGAGGAAACCAGCCCCGGCAAGGTACTCACCAAGGTGAATCAGCAAATCTGTTCCCGGAACCCGGAGGAAATGTTTGTGACTGTGTGGCTGGCCGTGCTGGAAATCTCCACGGGCAAGCTCACCGCCGCCAGCGCGGGCCACGAATATCCCGCCCTGAAAAACGCGGGCGAAAGCTTCGAGCTGTTCAAGGACCGGCACGGCTTCGTGCTGGGCGGCATGGAGGGCGTGCGATACAGGGAATATACCATCCAAATGGAACCCGGCGCGAAAATCTTCGTCTATACCGACGGCGTGGCGGAGGCCACCAACAGCAGCGAGGAGCTGTTCGGCACCGACCGCATGATCGCCGCCCTGCGCAACGGGGAAGACGGCACGCCCCAGGACGTGCTGAAGGCGGTCAAGGCGGGCGTGGACGAATTTGTGGGCAAAGCGCCCCAGTTCGACGATTTGACCATGCTCTGCCTGCAGTACATGGGGCCGGAAAAAACGGAGCAGGAAGAACCGGCGGAAAAGGAACCGGAAGAACCGGCGGCGGAAGAATGATCCTTCTCCCCAAATGAAAAAAGACGCGCTTGTGCGGCGCGCCTTTTTTTCGTTCGCAAAATCGTATGCGCTTTCAGTGGAGGAAACACGAATGCATGATTGCCGATGGTTTTTGATCGTGGGTATCATGGCGATGACCTGCACGTGGGTCACTGCGCCCACGATGCGCCCGTTCTGCAAAATAGGGCTGCCGGACATGCCCTGCACGATGCCGCCGGTGGCGGCAAGCAGCCGGGGATCGGTCACCTTGATCACCATGCTTTTGGGGGCGGGGGACATTTGCCGGGTGGCTTGGGTGATTTCCACCGTGTATTCCTTGATGCCCTCGCCGTCGATGGTGGACAGGATGGTGGCGGGCCCTGTTTTCACCGTTTCCTGATAGCCGATGGGCAGGCCGTCGGGGTACAGGGGATTCACGTAGGGCGCGTCCATTTTGCCGAAAACGCCCAAATTGGTGTTTTCCTCAATGTCGCCCAAAATCACCTGATCCTTGAGGAAGCTGCCCCGCAGCTCTCCCGGCGTGCCCTTTCGCCCCCGCCTCACATCCACGATCTCCGCCTGCATGAGGGACCCCATGCGCACCGGCAGCAGGTTGCCGGTGTCCGCGTCGTTGATGGCGTGGCCCAAGGCCCCGTAGGTGCCGTCGTCCAGGGAATAATAGGACAGGGTGCCCACCCCTGCCGTGCTGTCCCGCACCCAGGCCCCCATGCGGTACACGCCGGAGGCGCTGTCCAGAGAGGGCGTCAGCGTCACCGTGCGGCGGTCGCCATTCCGGTTAAAGGTCAGGTTCAGGGGCGCGCCTTTTGAGGACGCCACCAGGTCGGTCAGCTCCTTGCTGGTGTTCACCGTTTGGCCGTTGATCCCCTCGATCACGTCCCCGGCCCTCAGGCCCGCGCTCTGGGCGGGGCTTTTGCCCGCCACGTCGGACGTACCCACCACCAGCACGCCCTGGGTGGCCAGGGCCACGCCCACCGCCGCGCCGCCGGGCATGAGCCGCGTTTCCTCCCCCGCCGTCACCCGCATGCGCCCGATGGGAAACAGGCCCAGCAGGTTCACCGTCACCTCCGCGTCCACCTGTTCCCTGGCGCGCAGGGTGTTTTCCTTCCATTCCAGCCGTTCGTCCTGGCTGGACAAAACCGCCACCCCCGTATCCAAAGCGTAAGCCTGGCCCACCGTCAGCCGGTAGGTGTCCGGCAGGGCGCGAAGGGCCTGGGCGGTGGGCGAAAACAGCATCCAGCCCGTCAGCAGCAGCAGCGCGCAGCCCGCGCTTTTGCGTATCCAGCCTCTTTTCCTGTTCATACGCATCCTCCGTTTTCCTTTTTCGCTTCCCATTATGCTTGCTTTTCGGGTTCCCTATGCAGAGAATCTTCCCGCAAAGTGGCGGCGCATGGAAAATCAGGGAAAAAACGCGTCAATCTGCCTCATGTAGAATGTTCGTTATTTTATGGCCTTATTTGATATGATGTAGTTTCTTCATGGGATTATTGCCGATAATTCCATTAAAAATACGAACATTCACCCTGTTTTTCTGAAAATAATTCAGAAATTCTCTTGCATATCGGCACGGAGCATGCTATAATCTTTGTGTTTCGCTTTGGGCGAACATCCTATGATTTGCAAGGAGCCGTGATCCGATGAAGAAGGTTGGCATCATCATGGGCAGCGACAGCGACCTGCCCGTGGTGGAAAAAGCGGCGGAAACGCTGAAAAGCCTGGATATTCCCTATGAAATGCACGTCTATTCCGCCCACCGCACCCCCCTGGAAGCCCGGGATTTCGCCCTGAACGCGGCGGACAGGGGCTTCGGCGCGCTGATCGCCGCGGCGGGCAAGGCCGCTCATTTGGCGGGCGCGCTGGCCGCCAACACCGTACTGCCGGTGATCGGCATTCCCATCAAGTCCTCCACCTTAGACGGACTGGACGCCCTGCTTTCCACCGTGCAAATGCCCTCCGGCATCCCGGTGGCTACCGTCGCCATCGACGGGGCGCAGAACGCCGCCCTGCTGGCCGCCCAGATCATCGCCGTGGGCGACCCGGCGCTCACTCAAAAACTGCTCGACCTGCGCAAAGCCGCCGCCGACAAGGTGCTGGAAAAGGACCGCGCCTTACAGAACCACTGAAATGAACAATCTCGAAAGGGGTATACCGCCATGGAAAAGACCACGCAGATGTATGAAGGCAAAGCCAAGAAAGTATTCGCCACCGAAAATCCCGATTTCTGCATCGTGTCCTACAAGGACGACGCCACCGCCTTTAACGGCCTGAAAAAGGGCACCATCTTAGGCAAGGGCGCCATCAACAACCGCGTTACCAACCACCTGATGCGCCTGCTGGAAAAGAACGGCGTGCCCACCCATCTGGTGGAGGAGCTGAACGACCGGGAAACCCTGGTGAAAAAAGTGTCCATCGTGCCGCTGGAAGTGATCGTGCGCAACATCGCCGCCGGCAGCCTGAGCAAGCGGCTGGGCCTGCCCGAGGGCGTGAAGTTAGGCAGCACCGTGCTGGAATACTGCTTTAAGAACGACGATTTGGGCGACCCCATGGTGAACGATTACCACATCCTGGCCATGGGCTGGGCCACCCGCGAGGAACTGGACCAGATCGCCGCCTATTCCTTCAAGGTGAACCAGGTGCTGTCCGAATACCTGAAGGAAGCCGGCATCGAGCTGATCGACTTCAAGCTGGAATTCGGCAAAACCAAGGACGGCACCATCGTGCTGGCCGACGAAATCTCCCCCGACACCTGCCGCTTCTGGGACAGCGTGACCCACGAAAAGCTGGACAAGGACCGTTTCCGCCGGGATTTAGGCGGCGTGGAAGACGCCTACCAGGAAATCCTGCGCAGGCTGCTGGGAGAATAAGCGCATGAGTCAATTGCACGAAGAATGCGGGGTTTTCGGCGTCCTGGCAAAAGAGCGCTGCGACGTGGCCTCCACCGCCTATTACGGCCTGTTTGCCTTACAGCATCGGGGCCAGGAAAGCTGCGGCATCGTGGTCAACGATGACGGCCTGTTTTCCGCCCATAAGGATACCGGGCTGGTCAACGACGTGTTCACCCCGGACGTGATGGCGAAATTGGGCTTTGGGGACATGGCCGTGGGCCACGTGCGCTACGGCACCACCGGCTCCTCCAGCCGCATGAACGCCCAGCCCATCCTGGTGAACCACATCAAAGGCCCCATGGCCCTGTGCCACAACGGAAACCTCATCAATTCCTTCGAGCTGCGGGAGCGGCTGGAGCTGGAGGGGTCCATTTTCCACACCACCTCCGACACCGAAGTGATTTCCTATATCATCACCAAGGAACGCCTCACCGCCCCCTCCATCGAGGACGCCCTCTGCCGCGCCATGCGCCGCATCCAGGGCGCTTACTCCCTGGTGGTCATGTCCCCCAGCAAGATCATCGCCGCCCGTGACCCCCATGGCTTCCGGCCCCTGTGCTACGGCACCCTGCCGGACGGCGGCTACGTGGTCGCAAGCGAATCCTGCGCCCTGGACGCGGTGGGGGCCACCCTGGTTCGGGATGTGGAACCCGGCGAAGTGATCGTGTTCGAGCATGACAGCGTGCGCTCCATCCGGGAACACTGCGGCGAATGCAAGCCCTCTCTGTGCGTGTTTGAATACATCTATTTCGCCCGGCCCGATTCCGTCATCGACGGGGCCAGCGTCCACGAAGCCCGGGTGCGCGCCGGGGAATTCCTGGCCATCAAGCAGCCCGCCGACGCGGACATCGTCATCGGCGTGCCCGATTCCGGCCTGGACGCCGCCATCGGCTATGCCCGGCAAAGCGGCATTCCCTACGGCATCGGCTTCATCAAAAACCGCTATATCGGCCGCACCTTCATCTCTCCCGGTCAGAAATCCCGCGAGGATAAAGTACGCATCAAGCTGAACCCCATCGCTTCCGTCGTCCGGGGCAAGCGCGTGGTGCTGATCGACGATTCCATCGTGCGCGGCACCACCAGCAAGCGCATCGTGAACCTGCTGCGGGACGCCGGGGCCACGGAAGTCCACTTCCGCGTCACCGCGCCGCCCTTCCTGAACCCCTGCTATTACGGCACGGACATTGATTCCCGGGACAACCTGATCGCCTGCCGCCACACCGTTCCCGAAATCGCGGAGATCATCGGCGTAGATTCCCTGGGCTATCTGGCCCTGGAGGACGTACACTGCCTGGCGGACAGCAGCATATGCGGCGGCTATTGCGACGCCTGCTTCTCCGGCAAGTATCCCACCGCCGTGCCTACCAAGCGCGCTAAATCCCGGTTTGAATATAAGAAAAGCGAAAGGCCCCAGGAGTGAGAGAGTTGAGAGTTAAGAGTTGAGATGATAATAGCCGATTCTTTCCTATTCCGGTCATCTCAGCTATATAAATCTCAACTCTCCGCTCTCAACGCTGCATGAAAGACGGGTGGAAAACAATATGAAAAGTTACTCTGAATCTTACAAGGCTTCCGGCGTGGACATCACGGCGGGCTACAAGGCCGTGGAGCTGATGAAGACCCATATCGCCCGCACATTGACATCCGGGGCGCTCGGCGGCGTGGGCGGCTTCGGGGGCCTGTTTGCGCTGGACGTGAAGGGCATGGAGCAGCCCGTGCTGGTTTCCGGCACCGACGGGGTGGGCACCAAATTGAAGCTGGCCTTTCAAATGGACAAGCATGACACCGTGGGCGTCGACTGCGTGGCCATGTGCGTCAACGACGTGATCGTATGCGGCGCCAAGCCCCTGTTTTTCCTGGACTATATCGCCTGCGGCAAAAACGTGCCGGAAAAGATCGCTGAAATCGTAAGCGGCGTGTGCGAGGGCTGCGTGCAGGCCGGGGCGGCCCTCACCGGCGGGGAAACGGCGGAAATGCCCGGCTTCTATCCCGAAAACGAATATGATTTGGCGGGCTTCTGCGTCGGCGTAGTGGACAAGCCCAAGATTCTGGATAAATCCGCCGTCAAGCCCGGCGACGTCCTCATCGCCCTGCCCTCCTCCGGCGTCCATTCCAACGGCTTTTCCCTGGTGCGGAAGATCATCGCCGATTTAGACCTCAATATGCCCTTCGGCAAAACCACCCTGGGCGAAGCCCTGCTGACCCCCACCCGCATCTATGTGAAGGATTTGCTGCCCCTGATCGACAGCGGCCTCATCAAATCCGCCGCCCACATCACCGGCGGGGGCTTCTATGAAAACATTCCCCGCAGCCTGCCCGAGGGCGTGACGGCGAAGATCGACAAAAGCGCCCTGCGCACCCCGGAAATTTTCTTTTTCCTCCAGGAAAAGGGAAACATCCCCGAACGGGACATGTTCAACACCTTCAACATGGGCGTGGGCATGACCCTAACGAGCGACCCCGACAACGCCCTGAAAATCCTGTCCCTGTGCCCCGGCAGCTACGTGCTGGGCGAGATCGTGGATGGGAACGAGGGGGTCATTATCGCATGAGCAAGGTGAAAACCGCCGTGCTGGTTTCCGGCGGCGGCACCAATCTGCAGGCCCTGCTCGACGCGGAGGCGAAGGGCATGCTGCCCCACGTGCAGTTCTGCGCGGTCATTTCCTCCCGGCCTGACGCTTACGCATTGGTCAGAGGCGAAAACGCGGGCATTCCCGTCTTTGTGGCGGAACGGAAAGGAAAAAGCCAGGAAGCCTTTGAACAGGAAATTCTGTCTTATTTGAAAAAGCAGAGCATTCAAATGATCATCCTGGCCGGATTTATGAGCATCCTGTCCGAGGATTTCGTGAAGCGCTATCCCCGCCGCATCCTGAACGTGCATCCCGCCCTGCTTCCCTCCTTCGGGGGCAAGGGGTATTACGGCCTCCACGTGCATGAAGCGGCCCTGGCCCGGGGCGTGAAGGTCACCGGGGCCACGGTGCATTATGTGAACGAAATCGCCGACGGCGGCGAAATCATCCTGCAAAAGGCCGTGGACGTGCTGCCCGGCGACACCCCCGAAATCCTCCAGCGCCGCGTCATGGAACAGGCCGAATGGATCATCCTGCCGCAAGCGACGGAGATAGCCGCAATCGAAATCTTGAGTGTGGGAAAAGTGAAAAGTGAAAAGTGAAAAGTGGAAATATTTTTACTCTTTCACACCTTTTGGAATCACTCTCCCTCACAAACAGCTAATCAAATTTTCACTTTCCACTTTCCAATTTTCACTTTCAACAATCTAAGGGAGGTTCTTCCATGAAAAAGAGTTCTATCGCTTCTCTCCTCTCCACCAACGCCTATCCCGGTCGGGGCATCATCGTCGGGCTATCGCCGGACGGAAATCAGGCCGTGTCCGCCTACTTCATCATGGGCCGCAGCGAAAACAGCCGCAACCGCATTTTTCGCGCCGAAGGGGACGACGTGATGATCTATCCCTTCGACGAAAGCAAGGTGGAGGATCCCTCCCTCATCATCTACGCGCCGGTACGCACCGTAAAGAACGCCCTGATCGTCACCAACGGCGACCAGACCGACACCATCCGGGATTTCCTCAAAAAGAGCGACAGCTTTGAAAACGCCCTGCGCACCCGGGGCTTCGAGCCGGACAAGCCCAACTACACCCCCCGCATCAGCGCGCTTTTGCACTTTGACAAGTGCTGGTGGTACCAGATGAGCATCCTGAAATCCGCCGACGGGGAAGGCAAGCGCTGCAACCGCTTCACCTTCGATTTTGCCCCCGTGGCGGGCCTGGGCCACTTCATCCACACCTACATCGGCGACGGCAAGCCCCTGCCCTCCTTCGAGGGAGAGCCGGAGCAAGTGGAGCTGATGGACGATATCGACGCCCTGACCGCCTGCATTTGGGATAACCTGAACGCGGACAACAAGATTTCCCTGTTCGTGCGGTTCGTGGACGTGAAAACCGGTGAAGCTCAAACCCGCATCGTAAACAAACACATTTAAGGAGGGGCCCCCCATGAAGGAATTTGAACTGAAATACGGCTGCAACCCCAACCAGAAGCCCGCCAAGGTCTACATGAAGGACGGCGGCGACCTGCCCTTTGAAATCCTCTGCGGCCGTCCCGGCTACATCAATTTTTTAGACGCGCTGAACTCCTGGCAGTTGGTCAAGGAATTAAAGGCCGCTTTGGGTCTGCCCGCCGCCGCTTCCTTCAAGCACGTCTCCCCCACCTGCGCCGCCGTGGGCCTGCCCTTACCTGAAAAGCTGGCCAAAGCCTGCTTTGTGGACGATATCGAGGGCCTGAACGAATCCCCCCTGGCCTGCGCCTACGCCCGCGCTCGCGGCACCGACCGCATGAGCTCCTTCGGCGACTGGATCGCCCTTTCCGACGTGTGCGACGAAACCACCGCCAAGATCATCAAGCGGGAAGTTTCCGACGGCGTCATCGCCCCCGGCTACACCGACGCGGCGCTGGAACTGCTCAAATCCAAGCGCAAGGGCAATTACAACATCGTGAAAATCGACCCCGCCTATATCCCCAACCCCGTGGAAACCAAGGACGTGTTCGGCGTCACCTTCCAGCAGGGCCGGAACAATTTTGAAATCAACGAGGGCCTGCTCGCCAACATCCCCACCGCAAAAAAGGATCTGCCCGAAGAAGCCAAGCGGGATTTAATTATCAGCCTGATCACTTTGAAATACACCCAGTCCAATTCCGTCTGCTACGCCTACCAGGGCCAGGCAATCGGCGTGGGCGCGGGCCAACAGAGCCGCATCCATTGCACCCGTCTGGCAGGCGACAAGGCCGATAAATGGCACCTGCGCCAGAGCGACAAGGTGCTGAATCTGCCCTTCCTGCCCACCTTAGGCCGCGCCGACCGGGACAACGTGATCGACGTGTACCTCTCCGATTGGGACGACGATGTGCTGGCCGACGGCAAGTGGCAGCAGTATTTCACTGAAAAGCCCGCCCCCTTCACCCGGGAAGAAAAGCGCGCCTACCTGGACGCCATCACCGGCGTTTCCCTGGGCAGCGACGCTTTCTTCCCCTTCGGCGACAACATCGAGCGCGCCCGCCGCTCCGGCGTTTCCTACGTGGCCCAGCCCGGCGGCTCCATCCGCGACGATCAGGTGATCGAAACCTGCGACCGCTTCGGCATGGTCATGGCCTTCACCGGCATGCGGCTGTTCCATCACTAATACGGAGTTATCTGGGGGAAACCGCTCTTTGGAAGCCAAAGTGCGGTTTCCCCCAGACCCCCTTCCGAGAAAGCTATAAGGGGGCTTTGTTTTCTCCTCTCTCAGGTTGACAACGTGGGTCATATTGAATCACACGGAGCAGCAGCAAAAATGGAAGAAATGAAAAGCCGCCTGGCTGTTTATACCCATCTGGCCCAAGCCGCCGAAGATTTAAAGCTTGGAAGAGTTCTGCCCGCACAGGAAGCCTTTGATGATATTTGGAAAGTAAAGCCTTTGCGTTTTGACGCTTTTGTTCATGACATCGAACGCAATCAGTGGCAAGTGTACGGCGCGGAAGTATATTCCGGCGGGCAGTTAGTCCACAGTTTCGGCGATACCCGCGGCGCCAGATACCCCATCTATTCCGCCACCAAAAGCGTGCTTTCCATCGCCGTGGGTATTGCTGTGGATCAAGGGAAGCTCGACCTACAAAGGTGCGTGCTGGATTACCTACCCGGGCGATTCGTTTCGGAAATGACGCGGGAACAATGGGACATGTACAAAAGCATTACGCTGCACCGGCTCCTGTCCATGTCGGTGGCGGGTTATCCCTTTCGCCCCAAGGGCGGCAGCTTTCTGCGCTTTTCCCTTTCCTGTCCCCTGCCCGCGCCAGAAACTCCGCGCTTTGATTACAGCAACATTCCGGCCTATCTTGTGGGCGTAGCCCTGACCGAAGCCCTTCAGGAGGACGCATGGACGTTCATTGAACGGCAGATTCTGAACCCCCTGCAAATTTTGGGCGCGACATATGAACGCTGCCAGGATGGGTATTTCTACGGCGCTTCCGGCTTGAATCTGTCAGTGAACGAACTAAGCCGCGTGGGCCTGTTGCTGTACAACGGCGGGCTGTATGAAGGAAACCGGATCGTCTCGGAAGCTTATGTGAAAATGGCTTCCTCCGTACAGCAGATGAACCGGGAAGGCGGCTACGGCTACTTTCTTTGGAAATACCGGGACGGTTTCCGCGTCAGCGGCAAATGGGGGCAGAAATGCTTCGTTCTTCCCCATGAGAGAATGATTGTCACCTATTTGAGTAATATGCCCGACGGTTCCGATGCGCTTATGTCCAGCATGGAAACGCATCTTCTTGGAAAGTAAGGGGGATTGCCGTGAACAAGGAATGGTCTGAACTGAACAAAACCATGCAGGCCCGGCTTCGGAAAAAGGAAACCTACAAGGCGGGGCTGGAAACGCTGTTTGCCCTGCGCAATCAGCTCATGGATATGATTCTTTCTTTCCAGGACACCCTGAACCCGGCGGATTTCAGCGCCATTCCCTTCATCAACGCCGACGGCTATCACAGCAAAACCGTCGCCTATTCCCTCTGGCACATTTTCCGCATCGAGGACATCGTGGCCCACACGCTCATCAGCGAGGACGAGCAAATTTTCTTTAAGGGCGGATATCAGCAGCGCATGAACGCCCCCATCGTCACCACGGGGAACGAGCTGAAAAAGCAGCAGATCGCGGTTTTTTCGGCGCAATTGGATTTGAATGAATTGTATGCTTATCTTTCCGAAGTCAGGGAAAGTACCGAAGCCATTCTGCGGGGCTTATCCTTTGAGGATTTGAAACGGAAGATTTCGGACGAGCGGAAAACGGTTCTGGAAGCCCTGCACGTGGTCAGCTCGGATGAAAACGCTATTTGGCTCATCGACTACTGGTGCGGGAAGGATATTCGCGGCCTGATCCAAATGCCCTTTTCGCGGCATTGGATCATGCACATCGAAGCAAGCATGAAGATCAGAGACAAAATCCATCCGTCAGCATAAAAACTCACAAGGAGGCTGCTCCATGAACATTTTGGTCGTCGGTTCCGGCGGGCGGGAACACGCCCTCATCAAGGCCCTGAAAAAGAATCGGGAAATCGAAACCATCTACGCCCTGCCCGGCAACGGTGGCATGGCGAAGGACGCATTTTGCGTATCCATCGGGGCCAAGGATATAGAAAACATCGTCAAATTTGCCGTGGAAAAAGCGGTCGATTTCGCCGTGGTGGCCCCGGACGATCCTCTGGCCTTGGGCGCGGTGGACGCCCTGGAAAACGCGGGCATTCCCTCCTTCGGCCCCACCAAAGCCGCCGCCCGGATCGAAAGCAGCAAGGTCTTTGCCAAGGAACTGATGAAGAAGTACGGCATCCCCACCGCCACTTATCAGGTGTTCACCGACCCGGACGCGGCGAAAGCGTACCTGAAAACAGCGCCTCTGCCCGCCGTCATCAAGGCGGACGGCCTGGCTCTTGGCAAGGGGGTCATCATCGCCCAGACCCTCGCCGAAGCAGAAGCCGCCGTTTCGGACATGATGGAAAACAAAGTCTTCGGGGACAGCGGCAGCCGGGTGGTCATTGAAGAATTCTTAGAGGGGCCGGAGGTCTCCGTGCTGGCCTTTACGGATGGAAAAACGGTCAAACCCATGGTTTCCTCCATGGATCACAAGCGGGCCTTGGACGGCGACCAGGGGCTGAACACCGGCGGCATGGGCACCATCGCGCCCAATCCGTATTACACAAAGGACGTGGCGGAGCGGTGCATGAACGAAATCTTCCTGCCCACCGTCCGCGCTATGGAAAAGGAAGGCTGCCCCTTCAAGGGCTGCCTGTACTTCGGCCTCATGGTGACCAAGAACGGCCCCAAGGTGATCGAATACAACTGCCGTTTCGGCGACCCGGAAACCCAGGTGGTGCTGCCGCTTCTCAAATCCGACCTGTTCACGATCATGCGGGCGGTGCGCGATGAAACTTTGGCGGACTGCCCGGTGGAATTTGATAACGGCGCGGCCTGCTGTGTGGTCATGGCCTCCCAGGGCTATCCCCAGCATTACGAGAAGGGCTTCCCCATCACCCTAAATCCCGACACCGATGAAATAACCACCTACGTGGCCGGGGCGAAGCTTAATGAAAACGGCGAGCTGCTCACCAACGGGGGGCGGGTGCTGGGCGTGACCGCCACGGCGGACAGTCTGAAAGCCGCCATTGAAAAAGCCTACGCCGCCGTTCAGAAAACCCATTTTGAAAATGCTTTCTATCGCCGGGACATCGGCCAGCGCGCACTGAACAAGGAGAGATAAGCTATGGTCTATCGCGTATATGTGGAAAAAAAGCCGGGCCTGGATCACGAAGCCCAGAGCTTAAAGAACGACTTGGTCAATCTGCTGGGCATTGAGCGGCTTACAAATCTGCGCCTGCTGAACCGGTACGACGTGGAGGGCATCGACGAAGCGCTGTTCGATACGGCCAAAACCGCCGTGTTTTCCGAGCCGCCTCTGGACAACCTTTCGGAAGCCTTTCCCGAAGCGAAGGACGCGTATATTTTCGCCGTGGAATACCTGCCCGGCCAGTTCGACCAGCGGGCGGACAGCGCGGCCCAGTGCATCCAGCTCATTTCCCAGGGCGAGCGGCCCATCGTGCGCTCGGCCAAGGTGTATTTGCTGTACGGCGCTTTGACGGAAGCGGACAAGGAAAAAATCAAGAAATATGTCATCAACCCCGTGGAGAGCCGGGAAGCGTCCCTTGCCCCCTTCGATACCCTGAAAATCGCCTACGACGCGCCGCCCATGGTGGAAACGTTAAGTGATTTCCTGGCCTTGGACGAAGCGGGCCTGCAAGCCTTCGTCAAAAAGTACGGCCTCGCCATGGACGGGGACGACCTGAAATTCTGCCAGGATTATTTCAAGGCGGAAAACCGCTGCCCCACCCTGACGGAAATCCGCATGCTGGACACCTACTGGAGCGACCATTGCCGCCACACCACCTTCCTGACCCATTTGAAGGACGTGCAAATCGACGAACCGGCGGCGCAAAAGACCTTTGAGCGTTATTTGCAGGTGCGGGAAGAACTGCACATCAAGAAGCCCGTCACCCTCATGGACATGGCGACCATCGGGGCCAAATATCTGAAAAAGCAGGGTCTGCTGGATAAACTGGACGAAAGCGAAGAAATCAACGCCTGCACGGTGAAGATCAAGGTGGAAACGGAAAACGGCCCCGAAAAGTGGCTGCTGCTGTTCAAGAACGAGACTCACAACCATCCCACCGAAATCGAACCCTTCGGCGGCGCGGCCACCTGCATCGGCGGTGCCATTCGCGACCCCCTTTCCGGCCGGGCCTACGTGTACGCCGCCATGCGCGTCACGGGCGCCGCCGACCCCACGGTGCCCCTTTCCGAAACCCTGCCCGGCAAGCTGCCCCAGCGCAAGCTGGTCACCACCGCCGCGGCGGGCTATTCCAGCTACGGCAACCAGATCGGCCTTGCCACCGGCGAGGTGCATGAATTGTACCATCCCGGCTACGCCGCCAAGCGCATGGAGATCGGCGCGGTCATCGCCGCCGCTCCCGCGGAAAACGTGCGGCGGGAAGTGCCCACTCCCGGCGACATCATCATTTTGTTGGGCGGGCGCACGGGGCGCGACGGCTGCGGCGGGGCCACCGGTTCCTCCAAAGCCCACACCCTCCAGTCCATCGACACCTGCGGCGCGGAGGTGCAGAAGGGCAACGCGCCGGAGGAACGCAAGCTCCAGCGCCTGTTCCGCAATCCCGCCGCCTCCAAATTGATTAAGCGCTGCAACGACTTCGGCGCGGGCGGCGTAAGCGTCGCCATCGGCGAATTGGCGGACGGCATCGCCATTGATCTTGATAAGGTGCCCAAGAAGTACGAGGGTCTGGACGGCACGGAACTGGCGATTTCCGAAAGCCAGGAGCGCATGGCCGTGGTGGTAGCCCCTGAAGACGCGGAGAAATTCATCGCGCTGGCCGACGCGGAAAACTTAGAAGCCACCGTGGTGGCCGTAGTGCAGGCCGAACCCCGACTCACCATGAAATGGCGCGGTCAGACCATCGTGAACATTTCCAGAGAATTCCTCAATTCCAACGGCGCGCCCAAGGAAACCACCGCCCACGTACAAGCGCCCAAGGCGGAAAGCCTGACAGTCCCCACGGATTTTTCCGCCGGTTTCAAGGCGCTGGCGGGCGATCTGAACATTTGCTCCCAGCGGGGCCTGTCCGAGCGCTTCGATTCCACCATCGGCGCGGGTACGGTACTCATGCCCTTCGGCGGCAAAAACCAGCTGACCCCCATTCAGGCCATGGTACACAAGATTTCCCGGGAGCAGGGCGATACCGACACCGTTTCCTTCATGGCCTGGGGCTACGATCCCTATACCACCGAAGCCAGCCCTTACCGGGGAGCGTACTTAGCGGTGGCCCAGTCCGTGGCGAAGCTCATCGCCACCGGTGCGGAATTAAAGGACGTTTACCTCACCTTCCAGGAATACTTTGAAAAGCCCCAGGGCAAGCCTGACCGCTGGGGCAAGCCCCTGGCCGCCCTGCTGGGCGCTTTGCAGGCCCAGTGGGATTTGGGCTGCGGCGCCATCGGCGGCAAGGACAGCATGAGCGGCACCTTTGAAAACCTGGACGTGCCCCCCACCCTGGTTTCCTTCGCTGTCACCACCGGCAAGATCGACGCCGTGCGCTCTCCCGAATTCAAGGGCGCGGGACACAAAACCGTTCTGCTGGCCCCGGATTACGACGAAAACGGCCTGCCGGAAAAAGCCTCCTTCCTGGCGCTGCTCGCCCAGGTGCATGATTTGCTGCAAAGTAAAAAAGCCCTGTCCGCCTGGGCTTTAGAGCGGGGCGGCGCGGCGGAGGGCGTGTTCAAAATGGCCTTAGGCAACGGCTTGGGCTTCGCCTTTGACGAAATCCTGTCCCTGGAGCAGCTTTTCCGCAAGCAGTACGGCGCGTTCATCCTGGAACTCAGCCAGGACGCGGACATCGGCTTGTGCCTGGGCCGCACGGCGGAAAACGGCGTTTTCACCTGGGAAAATGAAAGCCTGACCCTTTCCGACCTGTCCCGCGTCTATGAAGCCCGGCTGGAAAGCGTTTATCCCGCCACCGTACCCGGCAGGCAGGATATTCCCGTGATCACCGCCGAAAGCAAACCCGTGATCCGGCCTAAAGCGTCCACCGCCGTACCCCGGGTGCTGATCCCCGTATTCCCCGGCACCAACTGCGAATACGATTCCATCCGCGCCGTGGAAAAGGCGGGCCTGAAGGGCGAAATCTTAGTGCTAAACAACCTTTCCGCCCAGGGCGTTTCCGATTCCGTGGAACGCTTCGCAAAGGCCCTCCGGAACGCCCAGATCGTGTTCATCCCCGGCGGCTTCTCCGGCGGCGACGAGCCGGACGGCAGCGGCAAATTCATCACCGCTTTCTTCCGAAGCTTGGCGGTGACGGACGGCGTACACGACCTGCTGGACAACCGGGACGGCCTGATGCTCGGCATCTGCAACGGCTTCCAGGCGCTCATCAAATTGGGCCTGGTGCCCTACGGCAAAATCACCGCCCCCAGCGCCGCCGCGCCGACCCTGACCTACAACACCATCGGCCGCCACCAGAGCCGCCTGGTGCGCACCCGGGTGGCCTCCAGCAATTCCCCCTGGCTCATGGAAACCCAGCCCGGCGATATCTTCACCGTGCCCATCAGCCACGGCGAAGGCCGCTTCCTGTGCGGCGACGAAGTGCTGAAAAACCTCATCGCCAACGGTCAGGTGGCCACCCAGTACGTGGATCTGGACGGCAATCCTACCGACGATCTCCTCTTTAACCCCAACGGCTCCGCCGCCGCCATCGAGGGCATCCTCTCCCCCGACGGCCGCGTGCTGGGCAAGATGGGCCACAGCGAGCGCGTCGACGCGGGCCTGTACAGGAACGTTCCCGGAAACTACGATATGGGCCTTTTCCGCAGCGCGAAGAAATACTTCGGCTGATCAACGAATCATTCACCGGCTGCCGCACAGCGCGGCGGCCTTTTTTTGCGCAAAAAAGGAACGCCGATCAAGCGGCGTTCCCGGGATATTCTGGCCCTTATTCGGCAGGCGCGGCGTTTCCTTTGTACTGGAAGCAGAGCATGGTGATATCGTCAAACTGCGGCGCGTCGCCCACAAAGCCATCCACCGCGCGCCGAACGTTTTTGATGGTTTCCTCCGCGCACAGCGAAGCATTTTGGTTCAGGGCCTCCAGCATCCGGTTCGAGCCAAAGAGCTGGTTTTGGGCGTCCGTCGCCTCGGGCACGCCGTCCGTGTAGACGAACAGGCTGTCTCCGGGATGCAGCTCAAAGGAATGTTCCCGGAAGGGGATGCCCTCAAAAACGGCCAAGGCCATACCGTGGCGGTAAACCACCAGCTCGTATGGGCCGTCCTTGCGCCGGAGCACGGGATGCTCGTGGCCCGCGTTGGCGGCCAGGCCGCGGCCGGTGGAGATTTCGATGATCGCCACCCATACGGTCACGAAGAGCTGCGCCTCGTTGCCCTCGCACAACTGCTCGTTTACGTTCTTCAATATTTCCGCCGGGCTGTCGCCTTGCTGGGCGCGGTTCTTGATCAGCGTTTTGGCGATGACCATGAACAGCGCGGCGGGCACGCCTTTGCCGGAAACGTCGGCCATGACCAGGCAGATATGATCGGCGTCGATCAGGAAGAAATCGTAGAAATCGCCGCCAACTTCCTTGGCCGGGGTCATGGAAGCGAATAAGTCAAATTCTTTTCTTTCGGGGAAGGGCGGGAAAATGCGGGGCAGCATGTCCGCCTGAATCTGGGTGGCCACGTTGAGTTCCGCGCCGATGCGCTCCTTTTCCGCCGTGATTTTCCGGATGTTGTCGATATACTGGACGATATCGCTCTCCATCGTGCCGATGGACTGCGCCAGGTCCTGAATTTCGTCCCCGGTTTGGATGTCCGAAAGCGAGATGGTGGTCTTCGTATCGTTCCGCGCGAACTCCGTAACGTTTCCGCGGATCCGCATCAGCGGCCCGATGAAATTCCGGCGCATGAAGAACCAATACGCCACGCTGAACAGCGCCAGCACCCCCGCGGAAATCAGCACCATTTTGATGATGTAGCTGTACAGGGTGGACAGAATCACTTCCATCCAGACGTCCACCAGCAGCAGCGCCACCACCTTGCCCTGGCTGTCGATGATGGGCAGCATGCTCGAAGTGAGATAACCGTACTTTGCGGAATGGCGCACGAGATAGCTCTCCGGCTTCTTTCCTTCGGTATAGGCCGCCCATACCTCGTCAAAATGCGAGGAAACCGGATCGGTTTCCCCGATAGGCGTGCCGGAGGAATCAAACACGTAGCGCAGCGTTTGATCCTCGTAGACGGTGACGATGTAAATGAACGCCGCGCCGGAAATCTGTTCCACGTCCTTTAAGTAGCCCGCGATTTCCGCGTAGTTCTCGTCCTCGGTCCAGGTCTGCGCGTAGTAGCCCACCTTGTCATGGTCGATGTGTTCCAAAATGATGTTCCCGATCACATAGCCGTTGTCGTTATAGAGCTTCCTGATCGCGCCGTCGTACTGGTAATACCCGCTGATCGTGGAAATCACGCAGATCAGGAGGGTCATCAGAATAATGCTCAGCAGCAGCTTCTTGCTGATGCCGAATCGCTTTCCGCCGGTTTTCTTCTCCTTATTCACGGCCATCCTCCAGGTTCTTCGCGTAGAACACCGCGTCGCAGACGCAGTGGTTCCGGTTGCAGTAAGGGCAGTACAGGGTCATTTCCTCCCAGGGCCGAAAGATTTCCGCGATGGCGGAAAAGCCGGTATCGTGGAAGATTTTCTTCATGGGCACCTTTTGATCCGGGGAACGCATGGCCGTGGCCAGGATCATCTTGGCGCCGCGTTCCCGAAGCACCGGCTCCAAATTACGCACGAAGGAGGAGCATATACCGTGACGCTGGTACGCCTTTTCCGTACTCGACAGCTTGTAAACGCCCATGAGCGCGTCCCCGGCGTACTTGCGCAGGGACTCCGGCCTTTCCTTCACATGCATGATTTTGAGCGCCTCGTCCAGTCCGGCCAGGAACGCGTAAAAGTAGGAAATGACATCGTTATTGCGCTCCGCGTCCGTCACCACATAGAACAGGTTCCTGTCCCCGTGAATGCACGCTTCCAGTTCTTCCAGCGAATAATAATCCTGCGCCAGATACTCGTCCGTCATGCGCTTGATCGCGGGCAGATCACGGTCCTCCGCTTTTCGCGTTTCAAGCTGCATTCATTCACCCTCTTTCAGCACAATCTGCAGCGTGTTGACCCCGAAGGCCCTTTGGTAGTTGATCGACTCCACCATTTTCTTGATCATCCGAACGCCCATAAACACGTCGTCCTCCGCGCTCTCGGCTCCGGGCGAAAAATTGAACGGATTGAACGGGATCCCGCTGTAACGGATACGGATGCCCCTGTCGCCGTTGACCGAAAAGGCGCGCAGGTCGAATTGAAGGTTCTGGACGCCCTTTTCCGCGTTGACCTGGTGGATCAGCGTCATCACTTCTTCCATGCTCATCTCCAGGCGAATCGTCTCCTGAGCGTTCATTCCGTTCACGGCGCAGAATCGGCTGATGCGTTCGCTGGCGCTGACGATCTCCTCCACGTTGGCGCTCACGGAGAAGTTCAGCACCTTTCCGCTCTTTTCATTTTCCAGGTCGGTCAGCAGATACCGGGAATCCCGGGGACGCCGCCGGTGATGCAGCCCCGTGGCCCCCCACCAGAAAATCAGCGTGAACAGCTCCGCCGCCAGCAGGAAGGAGAACGTGGAAAAGCCCGAGGCGATGACCAGGCGCAGGCCGGCGTAGACCATCACGATCGTCCGCAGCAGGATCAGCCCGCTTGCCCACCCGTTCAGCTCGGACATGTTGTAATAGGTGGACAGGATGTTCAGAAGCAGGGCGGGAAACACGGACAGGGCCATCCACAGCAGCGGAACCAGGATGCTGCCCTTCAGGCCGTACATGGCCGAAATCACCCCGGACAGCGCCGCACACAGCGCCAGGAACACTCCCCCGGTCATCCAGCCGATCTTCCATTCCTCCCGCAGCAGCAGGCGGCAGCTTCCGTTGTCGCGCTCGCCGCTGAATACGGCCAGCATGCCGCCGCCCGCGGCGGGCACTCCTAAGGTGACGCACTCGCCAAAGCCCCATATGCCGTTGACCGCGGTGAACACCGCCACCAGCCCCGCGCCGCCGTGGGCCATCAGCAGGGAATTGATGATCAGCAGCCGCACGGTGGAGCAGAGGTTGTTAAAGGCCGACGGAAAGCCCGCCGCGGCAATGGTCACCCATTCCTTTCGCCCGCGCGCCATCTCCGGCCGCCAGGTATAGGGGCTTCCCCTGGAAAACAGGCGCAGTAGGCCGTACAGACAGGCCAGCGCTGTGGCGATCACGCTGGCCAGCCCCGCGCCGAAAACGCCCATATCCCAAACGTACACCAGCAGCACGTCCAGCACGATATTGATCACGGCCATGCCGATCATCATGACGCTGATATCCGCGTTTTTCCCGTCCAGGCGCAGATACCAGAAGGGAATGTAAATCAAAATCTTGGGAAGCGCCCCGATCAGCGTGATCACCACATAGTCCATCACATAGGCCCGGGCCGCTTCGTCGTCGCACAGAAACGACACCAGCGGCTCCCGAAGCGCCAGGGAAAGCGCGGTAATGACCAGCGAAGCCAACACGGAGGCGTTCAGACCGGTGCGGAAAAACACGTCCCGCTTTCCCCCGTCGCCAATGCCGATGGCCCATGCGGCGGGAATCTCCGTTCCGGCGGCGAGAAACGCGCCCACCACGCACAGCGCCCAGCTCACCGGCAGGCTCAGATTGATCGCCGCCAGCGCGTCGGAGCCGATGCGGCTGCCCACCAGAATGCCGTCCACAAACACGTTGATATTGACGCTCAGAATAGAAAGCATCCCCGTGATCACGGCCTTGCGATAAGTACCGCGAATAAAGGCGGCGTTTTGCGCCAGTTCAGTTTCCGTCCGGTTTTCCCGCGTCTGATCCATTGAATGCATAACTTCTTTCAATCATTCATGCTGTGCAGGGGCTTTCTCCGCTTACGCTTCTCAGCCCGGCAGAAGCGCACATTTCTTCGTTCCCCCGTCCTCCATGACCTCCGATCCTGCTCCCGTCGTCATGGAATGTACTTTGCATTATAATGGAAAAAAGCCGGAAAATCAAGAAAAATCCGCCCTTAAGCCACGGCTCACGTATGAGTGAGGGGATACGTTGGGGGCGCTCTGCCCTCAAACCCCCGACCAAAGGTCTTCGACCTCTGGACTCCTCTAAGCGAAGTTACTTTGCTGGAAAGAATAAACGGCCTCCGCTTGCCGCGCTGGGGTTCACGAAAATTTGATGGCTTCTGGCCCAAGAAAGCCGGGAAAATCCCAGGGAAAAAGCTCGCTTTTTCCCAAGGGATTATTCCCTGGCTTTCCCCGGATGCTTCGCATCCGGGTTGGCCGCCAAAGGCGGCCGGGCCAGAAGCACAACGACGGCAAGTTGGGCATTCCTTTCAAGCAGCAGCGGAAACTTGTTTTCTTTCCGCGTCAGGCAATTTCCGCGGGAGAGGGTGCAGGGGATCATCCCCTGCCGCGGGGACGAACCGCCGATGACCGCCTGTGGACGAACCTCGGACGGCCGCCTATGGCGGAAATTCCGTCCGAGGTAAGATCAACCGAAAGGGAGCAATCTCTCCTGTGGAGAGTTGCGACCTTTGAGGTTGCGGGCAGAATTTCATCGGCGGTGAGATCAGGCGAAAAGGAGCAATCTCCCCATGAAGGGGAGTTGCGACTATTGAGCCTGCGGAACTGGGGCCGCGGAGGCCCCAGGGGTTCCCTCTCCCCGTCAAATCCCAATTTGCAATTCATGCCGCGCTTGCGGTTGATATTTTCCCTTTGCTGTCATATAATAAATGCGCCCCGCTTCATATTTGGGCGACGGCGCGCATATTTTTCTTTATTGTTTTTTGCGTCCCCATGGGTTATCGGGGAAAGGAGCGACACTATGCTGATTCTCAAAGATATCGCCAAGGATTATCAAACCGGAAGCGCCAAGGTGGAAGCGCTGCGGGGGATCGACCTGCAATTTCGTCCCTGCGAGTTCGCCGCCATTTTAGGCCCCTCCGGCTGCGGAAAGACCACGCTGCTGAACATCATCGGCGGCCTGGACCAGTACAGCCGGGGCGATCTGATCATCAACGGAAAATCCACCAAGCAATTCAAGGACAGCGATTGGGACACCTACCGCAACCATTCCATCGGCTTCGTGTTTCAGAGCTACAACCTGATTCCTCATCAGACGGTGCTTTCCAATGTGGAATTGGCCCTGACCCTTTCCGGCGTGAGCCGGGAGGAAAGGCGCAAGCGGGCCATCGAGGCGCTGGAAAAGGTGGGCTTAAGCGATCAGCTGAAAAAGAAGCCCAACCAGATGAGCGGCGGCCAGATGCAGCGCGTGGCCATCGCCCGCGCCCTGGTGAACGACCCGGATATCCTGCTGGCCGACGAACCCACCGGCGCCCTGGACAGCGAAACCAGCGTGCAGGTGATGGAAATTCTGAAAGAAATTTCCAGGGACAAGCTGGTGATCATGGTCACCCACAATCCCGATTTGGCCGATCAGTACGCCAGCCGCATCATCCGCCTGCTGGACGGCAGGGTGACCAGCGATTCCAATCCCTGCACGGAAGCGGAGACGAAAACAGGGACGGAGGAACGGCAGAAAAAGCCCTCCATGAGCTTTTTGACTGCCCTGAGCCTGTCGCTGAACAACCTGCTCACCAAAAAAGGCCGCACGGTGCTTACCGCCTTCGCCGGTTCCATCGGCATCATCGGCATCGCGCTGATTCTGTCCCTGTCCGCCGGGGTGAACGCCTACATCAACCGGGTGGAGCAGGACACGCTTTCCTCCTATCCCGTGGAAATCGACGAGCGCACCATGGACATGACCGACATGATGAGCGGCGTGATGGGCATTTCCGGCGACGAGCGGGTGCGGGAGCCGGGCAAGATCTATTCCGGCAGCCGCATGACCAAGCTCATGAGCGGCTGGATGAGCGGCATTTCGGAAAACAACCTGACGCCCTTCAAGGCATTTTTGGACGATCCCGCCTCCGGCGTGCAGGAGCTGGTCAGCGGCATTCAGTACGAGTACGACACGCCCATGACCCTGTACCGCCTGAACGAAAACGGCGAACCCATTCAGGTGAACCCCTCCACCACCCTGGAAGCAACCGGCATGATGAGCATGCTGAATATGATGGGTTCCGGCTCGGGCATCCAGCAGACCATGATGAACACCTCCATGCGCCGCATGAACGCCTTTGAAGCCCTGCTGGACAACCCGGAGCTGCTCAAAGCCCAGTACACGGTGCTGGCGGGCCGCATGCCGGAAAAGCTTGATGAAATGGTGATCATTGTCAATTCCCGCAACGAATTGAGCGATTATACCCTGTACACCCTGGGCCTCAAGGACCAAAGCGAGCTGAAAGGCCAATTCGAGGCCCTCATGCGCGGGGAAGCCATCGAAAGCGAGGATATGGAGTTCACCTACGAGGAACTGATGAGCCTCCGCTTCCGCCTGCTGCTGAACACAGACCTGTTCCGGAAGGACGGGGCGCTGTGGAAGGATTACAGCCAGGAGGAAGGCTATCTGCGGGAAAAGCTCCAGGACGCCCTGGAAATCAAAATCGTTGGCATCCTGCGCCCGGCGGAGGGCGCGGTGGTCACTTCCGCCACCGGCTCCATCGGCTACCGGTTCGAGCTGATGGAATACCTGCTGGATCAGGTAAACAACAGCCAGATCGTACAGGAGCAATTGGCTAACCCCACCGTGGACGTGTTCACCGGCCAGCCCTTTGAGACCAACGCGGTGGATCTGGTCGCCGCCCTGGACAGCATGAGCGTGAGCGAGTTCCTGAAAGAATACATCGGCTTCTTAGGCCTCAGCCCCGACATTCAGAAGCGGCTGGAGCAGGTGCCCGACTTCGCCGTGAACATGGTCAGCAAGGAAGACGTAAAATCGGTGCTGCTGGCCACCCAGCCGGAAAGCCGGGGCACCTCCCTGGAAAAGAATTTGAGCCTCATGGGCGTCAGCGACGTGAACAAGCCCAGCTCCATCTTCATTTATCCCAAGGATTTCGCCTCCAAGGAAAAGCTGTCTGCCCTGATCGCCGCCTACAACGAAGCGGCGGGGGAGGAAAACGCCATCCGCTATACCGATTACGTGGGGCTGCTCATGTCCTCCGTCACCACCATCGTGAATGCCATCAGCTATGTGCTGATTGCCTTCGTGGCCATCTCCCTGGTGGTATCCTCCATCATGATCGGCATCATCACCTATATCAGCGTGCTGGAGCGCACCAAGGAAATCGGCATCCTGCGGGCCATCGGGGCCAGCAAACGGGATATTTCCCGGGTGTTCAACGCAGAAACCCTCATCGTGGGCTTCGTGGCCGGGGCCATCGGCATCCTGGTCACCCTGGCGCTGGTGGTGCTGATGAACATCATCATCAAAAACGTGACCGGCATCCCCGATCTGGCGGGCCTGCCCGCCCAGGCCGGGCTGATCCTGGTGGGCATCTCCATGATCCTCACCCTGATCGCCGGCCTGATCCCCTCCCGCATGGCCGCCAAGAAGGACCCCGTGGTAGCCCTGCGGACGGAATAAGGGGAACGCTGGGGCCTCCGCGGCCCCAGGCCCCGCGCCAGGGGCGTGACGCCCCTGGACCCGCAACAGTGGATTTTTCTTGACTTAAAATATTACAACGTACCACTGTTAGGGAAAGTACCATTGCTTTTACATACAAGAGGTCATTACTTTGAAAACGACCCGGAGCAATTTGCCCCGGGCCGTTTCTTATGGCTGGAAATACGCCGCCCAGCCGATATAGCATCTGTTCTTGGGGATCACCAGCACCCCTTCTTCCCGCTTTTCCTTTCTATGCACCAGGATGCAGCGCCATACAGGGCCTATGGCGCACAGAGCGCTGTACTTTTCCAGAATGGGACGATCCACCGTCATGTCCTGGGTGAAGTTTTCATAGTCCAAATTGGAAAGCGCCACCGACGCGGCCACTTCATAGGGCCATTCCTTTTCCGGCAGATGGGGCCGAAGCAAATCGCCGATCCTGCGGGGATTCTGAACGAAGTATGCGTAGCCGTCCGCTGTGTTCATTGGTGTTTCACTTCCTTGTCGCCTGGTCTTTGTATCGAATTAAAATATTCATCAATCTAAATATACCCATTTCATCTGTGCTTGTCAATGGAATCGCACGGTATGTATGGGTAAAAAATTATTCTTGCATAGTACAATTATATCGAATTGTTAGGCAAGGATGGTTATCGGCATGGAAAAAGAGGATTTTATTCGGCGCATGGTGCAATTGCGGCTGAACAAGGATGTATCAGCGCGGGATATGAGCCTGTCTCTCGGCCAAAGTCCCAATTACATCAACGGCATCGAAAATGGGGGCAGTTATCCTTCCATGACGAACTTTTTCTATATCTGCGATTATTTCGGCATCACGCCCAAGGAGTTTTTCGATTTGGACGCGCCCAATCCCGTCAAGCTGGACGAACTGGTTCAGGCCGCCAAGGGCCTTTCCAACGAACAGTTGGATCACCTGATCGCCCTAGTGAAAACGATGAAATAAGGCAATCGCCTGTGCATTTTTTGACAATTCAAGCGCAAAATTGTATCATTCCGCCGTTCCTTATGGACACGGCGGCCTTTTTTTGATATGCTGTTCCCATCCAAGGGAAACAGCGACGCAGAAAAGGAGGATGAACAATGGAATTTTTGCTGGGTCCTGTGGGAATCGCGGCCATTGCCGTCGTGGGATTGATCCTGCTGCTGGTGCTTTTCGGTTACGTGAAAGCGCCGCCGGATGAAGCGTACCTGATTTCCGGTCTGCGCAGGAAAATCATCATCGGCAAAGCGTCCATCCGCATTCCCTTCTTTGAAAGGCTGGACAAGCTGAGCCTGAAAATGATCTCCGTGGACGTGAAAACCAATTCCTTCGTGCCCACCGCCGAATACATCAACATCACCGTGGACGCGGCGGTGAAGATCAAGGTGAGTACGGACAAGGAAATGCTGGCCATCGCCGCGGAAAACTTCCTGAACAAGGATACGAACTACATCATCAGCCAGGTGCAGGACGTGCTGGAAGGCAACATGCGCGAAATCATCGGCCAGATGCGCCTGGAAGAAATGGTGACCAACCGCAAGTCCTTCGCTGAAAAGGTGCAGGAAAACGCGGTGCCCGACCTGCGCAGGATGGGCCTGGACATCATCAGCTTCAACGTGCAGTCCTTCTCCGACGCCAACGGCGTCATCAACGATTTGGGTATCGACAACATCAGCCAGATCAAGAAGAAGGCCGCCATCGCCAAGGCCGAGGCCGACAAGGAAATCACCAAGGCCCAGGCCCAGGCCAGCAAGGAGGCCAACGACGCCCGCATCGCCGCCGAGACGGAAATCGCCATCAAGAACAACGACCTGAAGATCAAGGAAGCGGAGCTGAAGCTGCTGTCCGACATCAAGAAGGCCGAGGCCGACGCCGCCTACAACATCCAGGGCGAGGAACAGCGCCGCACCATCGAAATCAAAACCCAGGACGCCAACATCGCCCGCCAGGAACGCGAAGCCATTCTAAAACAAAAAGAAGTGGAAGTGACCGAACGCACCCTGGAAGCCACCGTGAAGAAAAAGGCGGAAGCCGAATTGTACCAGCGCCAGAAGCAAGCGGAAGCCGAACTGTATCAGCGCCAGAAGCAAGCCGAGGCCGAATTGGCGGAGGCTACCCGGCAGGCGGAAGCCCTGCGGCTCCAGGCCGAGGCCGAGCGCTTCGCCAAGGAGCAGCAGGCCGAGGCGGACAAATTCGCCAAGCTGCAGGAAGCCGAAGCCGTGCGCGCTGCCGGTTTAGCCGAAGCCGAAGCCATCCGGGCCAAGGCCCTGGCCGAAGCCGAAGGTATCGACAAGAAGGCCGAAGCCATGAAGAAGTACGGCGAGGCCGCCGTGCTGGAGATGTACTTCACCGCCCTGCCCGAAATCGCCAAGAACGTGGCGGCGCCTCTCACCCAGGTGGACAGGATCACCATGTACGGCGAGGGCAATTCCGCAAGGCTCATCGAGGACATCGTGAAATCCACCACCCAGGTATCCGACGGCCTGACCGAAAGCATCGGCCTGGACTTAAAGAGCCTGCTGGCCGGATTCTTAGGCGGCAAGCTGGCCGCGCCTGCCCCCGCGCCTGAAACCAAACCCGAAGAAAACAAAGAAAACGAATAAGCGCTGAACATGCAAGCAGCCCATACCGGCAAAACCGGTATGGGCCGTTTCCTTTGGATGAAATTGTCTTATTGGTTGGCGAACTGTTCCCGGGTGGCGCGCAGGGAATCCAGCTGCTGAGTCATGTACATATCGGCCTGCTCCAGCATCTGGTTCACGGCGTCGTGGGCGCGGGCGGTAAATTCCTCACAGTCACGGTGGGCGCTTTCCAGCATTTCCTGGGCTTCCGCCTGGGCGCGGGCCACGATTTCGCTCTCGGCCACCATCTGCTGGGCACGGGCCTGAGCGTCGGCGATCATGGCGTTGGCGCGGGCCTGGGCGTCGGCCACCATGGCGTTGGCCTGATCGGTGGCATTGCGGACGGTTTCGTTGGCGCGGTTCTGGGCGTCTGTCACCATAGCGTCGGCCTGAGCCTTGGCGTTAGCGACGGTGGCCTTCGCCTCGCTGTTGGCCCGGGACGTGGTTTCCTCGGCGATCTTCTGGCTGTCGTCCAAGATGCGCTCTTCCTGATCAATGATGGCGCGGGCGCTCTGCATATCGGGGGGAACGGTCTCATTCAGGCGGCGCATGAGGCTGGTGAATTCTTCCTTCTCCAGCATGATCCGGTTGTAGATCGGGATCGTTTTCGCTTCTTCGATCATCTTGGACATACGTTCCAGCAGTTCAAAGGTCATCAGTCGTTTACTCGAAGCCATGATCAAATCCTCCCTTGAAATAGTCTTATGGGGCTTGAAAGGCGGCCCGGATCACCGGCAGCGCCTCTTTGGGAACGTAGGTGGAAAGGTCCGCGCCGAAGGCGGCCAATTGGCGCACCATGCTGGCGCTGATTTCCCCCATTTCGGGGGACGCGGGCAGGAACAGGGTTTCCAGGGCGGGGTTCAGTTGGCGGTTGATGCGGGCCATGGCAGTTTCGTTTTCCAGGTCATTCACGCCGCGCACGCCGCGCACCACCACCGAAATGCCCGTTTCCCGCGTCAACTGGGCCAGCAGCCCGCCGTAGGAGATCACTTCCACGTTGGGAATGCCCTGGCAGGCCCTTTTGAGCATATCCATTCGCTGCTCCACCGAAAAGCAGCCCTTCTTTTCCGGATTGTGCAGCACGCCCACCGCCACCGTATCGAAAATCGCGGCGGCCCGGCGAATGACGTCCATATGCCCTAAGGTCACGGGATCAAAGCTGCCCGGATACAGGCAGCGGGAGGCTTTCAACAGGCAACACCTTCTTTCAGCTGATAAAAGCCCAGCCCCGCCGCGCCGTATTCCCGGTGATCCGTCATCATCAGGGGCGCGTCGATCCGGGGCGGGGTTTCCCGGCCGTGTTCGATCACGATCATGCCGCCGGGCCGAAGCAGGCCCGCTTCCAATATGGCGCGGCACACGGGGGCAGTATCCATCCGGTACGGCGGATCGAGAAAAATCAGGTCAAAGCCGTCCCCCCGGGCTTGCAGCGATGCCAGGGCGGCGGTATCCTTCATGCGCAGCAATTGGGCGCGGCCCTCACAGCCCAAGGCGGCGATGTTTTCGCTGATGGCCTGGCAGGCCTTGGCCGCGCAGTCCACCAGCACGGCGCTTTCCGCTCCCCGGCTCAGGGCCTCTAAGGCCAGGGCGCCGCTGCCCGCGTACAGATCCAGCACCCGAGAACCGTACAGCCTGCCCTGCAGGATGGAAAAAAGCGCTTCCTTCACCCGGTCCGCAGTGGGGCGAGTGTCCATGCCCTCCGGCGCTTTCAGCTTGCGGGAACGCATGTCTCCGGCAATAATGCGCATATCAGATCAGCTCGTTCTTCTTGGCGGTGCGGGCCTGGCGGGCTTTCATGGCCTTCCGCTGTTTCCGCTGGGCGCGCTTGTTGCTGCTGTTGATATCGCCGTGTACCATGGCGCGGGACCGGGGGCCGGTGAGGTAGCCCAGGGGAAACCCGACCAGGGGCAGGCAGGAAAGCAGGGGGCTTAACCGATCCATCACCAGCAGGGCGTCGGTATTATCCACCGTGGCGATATTGGCAAAGGGGAAAATCAGCACGCGGCTGACCATCCGCAGGATATCCAGCGCCGTCAGCTGCATGTCCCGGGAATAGTATTTCAGGGGAGCCATCACTTCCGCCTGATTGCTGTAGCCCGAAACCCAGCCGGGCAGCTGCTGCAAATAATACGTCTGCTTCACCGCGGTGATCGCGTGCGGTACGGTGATCAGCAGCGCGGGGACCGCCGCGATCAGCGCGATGGTCACGCCCTTGAGGGGATGGAAGCAGCGCGTTTTGTCCTTCGCTTCCGTTTCCTTGCCCGCCTGTTGCCGGGCGTAGACGATCTCGCCGTAGGCCACCTCGCTTTCGCCTAAGCGCGCCCCGTCCATATACACCACGGAGGCGCACACCCCCACCATCAGCAGGTTCAGTACCACCCGCAGCACCACATTGCCGAACTGCAGCGTGCTGCCCGCAATCACATACAAAAAGGCGAACATGAAAAAGTACGCCATCACCTTGAGGCTCCGCTTCAGCACGCCGGAATCGAAAGCATCGCCCTTGGCGTATGGCTTGAACACCAGGGGCCGCTTTTTGTTTTTCGTTTTCTTCGCTTGATCCTGCATACGCTTCTCCCGCTGAAATAATATCACGAACGGATACCCGGGCCGCGCCGGCGGCTGCCGATTTCTTCCTTCTATAGTCACGGCGTCCGCGCCGCAATGCCCAAGCATCTTCTTAGACTCTTAGTATACCAAATTCCGCGCCAAAAGAAAAGCACAAATTTTTCGCTCGCGGGGGTTACGCATGAATTGCAAATTGGGATTTGCAGAGGTAGAAGGTAGAAGGTAGGAGGTTTTATATAGTCCTCCAAAGTGAACGAAGTTCGGTTTTCGTGTTTTTGTTTTGCAAAATAAAACCTCCTACCTCCTACTTCCTACCTCCTACCTTCATAAATCCCAATTTCTCATTCATGCGTGAGCCGTGTTCGCCTCCCGCATCCGTCCCCTTCTTGTCGAAATTTGATGTAAAATCTGAAAAACGGCTTGCGAAAAAGCGCGGGCGCATTGTATACTAATGCGGTAACAGATACTTCACGAAGAACCGGAGGAATTGTGTGATGAAGCGAATCCTTGCGTTCCTGGCGGCGCTGGTCCTGCTGGCGGGCATGGCCGTTTGGGGCGGCGCGGAGGAAATCACCTATACCGGCACCATCACCGGGGGCAGCCTGCACCTGCGCCGGGAGCCTGACAGCTCCGGCAAGGTGATCCAGACCTATAAATCGGGCACCCAGGTGCAAATTTTGGAAAACGACGGAAACTGGTGCAAGGTGCAGGTGGGCAAAAACGTGGGCTACATGATGGCCCAGTATTTGGAGATCAAGGCCAATTATCCGCACTTAGGCTGGTGCAGAACCGCCGACGACGGCACGGTGCTGAATTTCCGAGGCGGGGCGGGGAACACCTTCCCCATCGTGTACAAGGCCATGAGCGGCTGCTGCTTTGAGCTGGTGGAGGACGCGGGCGCGTGGTATCGCGTGCGCGTGGGCGATCAGTTCGCCTATGTGGAAAAGAGCAGGGTAACGGTGCTGGACGGCGAATTTGAATCAGGCTTTTCCCTATCCGCCCAGGACGCCGTGACCGCCGAGCAGCTTAAGTCCGCTGCCCGTGAGTACGGCAGCGCCAAGACCATGGAAAAAACCGAGGGCGATTTCACCTATTCCCTCACCTACCCGGAAACGGGCGTGGCGGCGGCGGACGAAAAGCTGTCCGCCTGGGTGCAGGAGAGCCTGCGCATATTCCAGGAGGACTTTCAGCAGAATCATCCCGCCGAAACGGGCGCGTACACCGTGGAATACCAGTCCCTGGACGTGGACAGCCGCTACCACAGCGTGGTGCTGCTGGCGGAATACAGGGTGGGCAGCCTGAAAGCGGAAAAAGTGCTGACGTTGAACGTGGATTCCCAGGAGGAAACGGTTCTGGACAACCGCGCGCTGCTCTCCCTCAATGAAATGCGGGTGCGTCTCTGCCTGGAAAGCGCCATTTCCGCGCTGCTTTCCAAGCCCACGGACGGCTATTCCGGCAAGCCGGGCCTGGACTGCCTGCAATATGCCGCCCTGGGGCATGACGCGGTGCAGGTGTTTTTGCCCGCGGGCCTGTATCTGCCCTGCGGCCTTGGCACCCGGAAGCTGAGCCTGCGTTACAGCCAAATGGCGGAATGCATGACCTTGGATTCCGACGCGTTGCGCAGCCATATGCGCACCATCGACCCCACCAAGCCCATGCTGGCCCTCACGTTTGACGACGGCCCCTCCGAGCAGACCGACCGCATCCTGAACGTGCTGATGCAGTACGACGCCCGGGCCACCTTCTTTGTGATCGGCAACAAGCTGGAAACCTATGCCGACGTACTCAAGCGCGCCGCCGCCGCCGGAAACGAAATCGCCTGCCATACCTGGAGCCACGTGAACCTGAACACCGTTTCCGCCTCCAGGGTGCGCAGCCAGATCACCCGCACCAACGAGAAAATCAAGGAAATCACCGGGGTGGAGGTCAAGTGCATGCGCCCGCCCTACGGCAACCAGAACAAAACCGTGCGCAACGTGTGCAAGGATTTAGGGATCACGATCGTGCGCTGGCAGATCGACACTGAGGACTGGAAATCCCGCAATACCAGCAAAATCTATAATGCCATCATGAAGGGCGCGGGCAACGGCGAAATCATCCTGTGCCACGATCTGTACATGTCCACCGCCTCCGCCGCGGAAAAGGCCATCCCCGCGCTGATCGAAAAGGGCTACCAGCTGGTCACAGTGTCCGAGCTGCTGTCCTTCCATAAGGAAGGGGCCGTGCCCGGCAAGGTGTACAACTGGGTGGATCCCAAGAACATGATCGTCAATCAACAATAGAACAGGATTTTGCGAAAGGAATGTGGAAACGATGCAGAAACGTTTGCTGGCGGCCCTGCTTCTGTGTCTCTTGCTGGTGCAGACGGCGGGAGCGGAGGAACAGGAATCCGTTTATCATCTGGTCAGCGAAAGGCGCAAAATATACGAAATCGCCGGTACGGGCTGGCTGATCCAGCACTGGACGGAAAAATACATCCCGGAGAATACGGTCAAGCAGGCGGAAAGCTTCAACGCCGTCATGTCGGCCTTCGACGATGTGAAAACCTACGTTTACCTGATCAATTCTTCCCGGACGATGGATCTGGATCATCTGGACAGCGATCCGCCGGTGTGGACGATCATCAAGGAAAACTATCCCAACAGCACGCTCGGCTCCTTTAAGATCGACTCCATAGAGGACTACCAAAAGTATTTCTATAAGACCGATCACCATTGGAATTATCTCGCTTCTTATTTAGGCTATACCCAGATCATCCACATGCTGCTGGGCGAAGATGAACCCGTGCTGGAGCCTTTGGAAACGGTGGAATTTCCCGTCATGTTCAACGGCTCCTACCACAACAAGAACAACCTGAACCGGCAGACCAGCGACCAGCCCTTTACCGTGTATCGCTTCGATTACCCGGAAATGACGATCCGGATCAACGGGAAAAAGAAAAAGGCCTACGGACGGCAGGAAGATTATTTCGCGGGCAAGTATTCCAAGAAAAAACTGACCAATCATTATGAAGCCTTCTACGGCGGGGACGAGGGCCTCGTGGAATTCTTCACGGATCAGCCGGACAAGGAAAACATCATCATTTTCTGCAATTCCTTCTCCAACGCGGTGAAAATGCTGATCGCCAGCCACTTCAACCACACCTATTTCCTGGATCTGCGCCACTATTATGAGGACATGGGCGAAAAATTCAACCTGACCCGTTCCGTTAAAGCGTGGAACGTGACCAAGGTGATGCTGCTGGGGGACGGCGCGTTCTTCTCCCTGGGCACGCCGTACAGATAAAAAAACTTCACAGAAAAACACGAGGGATGCGCTTTCCCCCGTGTTTTTTGATGTTTGCCTTTAATGCAGCGTCACATAGCCCGCCTGCCGCACGGCTTTTTGGCCTTCCTCGCTCACCAGCCAGCTGACGAAGGCTTCCGTGTTTTTATCTCCCTTGCGGTAAACGGCGTAATAATTCACGGTGAAGGGATAGGCCCCGGACTGGAGGTTTTCGTCCGTGGGAGCCACGCCGTCGACGGCCAGCACCTTGACGCCGCTGTTTTCCACCAGGGTGTTCACATAGTAGAGATAGCTGTACCCGATGGCCCCCGGCCCGTTATCGTAATTGCCGATCTGCGCCACCGCGTCGGCCATGCCGTCGGAAATGTAGTTTGCTTCCGCTTCCTGAATCTCCAGCCCCCGCATCACCATTTCCTCCATGGCGGTCTGGCTGCCGCTGCCGTGGGGCCGCTGGTAGGCGTACAATTGCTGGGCCGCGCCGCCGAAATCCGCCCAGGTCTTATGCTGGCCCGTGTAGATTTCCTGAATCTGCTGAACCGTCAGGCTGTCCACCGGGTTCAAATCGTTCACCATGAACACGAACGCGTCGTAGCAGAAGGGCACGTACACCAATTCCACCCCGGCTTCCGCCGCCGCCTTGCGCTCGTCGGCGTTGGGATAGGTGCCCAGCACCAGATCAATGGGGTGCGTATCGTCCATCATCACGCCCTGGCTTTTGATGGTCACCAGGGGGTTGGCCTTGCCCTGGGTCAGGCGGTCGTAGGCGTAGGGAGTGGTGGAAAAATTGACGAAGCCGTTCATGTCCCCTTCGGGAAGGCCCAGCCACTGCCGGGCCAGCTCCATGGCCAGGGGCACGCAGACCGTGCTGCCGTCCATGCTGGGCCAGGTGCCCCAATCGCAGATAAACAGGTCATCATACCCTTCCAGGGGCGTTTTCTCCCCCAAATGGAAGCTGCCGTCCGTTTCCACCTGCTGCCAGCCCTCCCCCTTGCTTACGGACTGGTTGATCTGGCTCCAGGAGCCGGTGGACGCTTCTTCTTCCGTTTCCTCCGCCCATGCAGGAACAGCGAGCATCATACAAGCCAACAGCACACAAAGCAACCGTTTCATTGTTCTTCCCCCTCCTCCGGTACGATCATAACATAATTTTCTTTCACCCAGCCGGTATCCCGCCCGTCCGTCACCTGATACCAGCCTTCTTTTTCATCCAGAATCAGCACCTGGGTGCCGCCGATCAGCATTTTTGTTTTTTCGCCGCCGGGAGCGCTTCGCAACGGAATATCGTTTAGATACGATTTTTGCAGATATCCTTTATCGATCCAGCCTTCGTCCTGGCCGTCCGAAACCCGTACCCATTCGTCTTCCATGTCCTGCACCTTGACCTTTGTTTTTAAGGCCAGCGTCTTGATCTCCTTGCCGTCCGGGCTGTCCAGCAGGGGCACTCCTTCGATCATCGCGCGTGGGCGATACACGACGCCGTACACGTTTCCGGTGCCGTCCGGCTTCCGGGTCAGCGTCACATCCTCGATCCGGCAGGCGAAACGCGCGTAGCTCAATGACTGGGTAAAGCGGACAAAGGGGCCGTAAAAGGCGGCAACGTAGCTTCTGCCCTCCAGGGGAATCTTCGTTTCCCAGGGGTCCCATTTGGAATCATAGGGCATATGGTTCCACCAAACTTCCAGGGTTTCCTCCGGCCAAATGTCAGCATAAGAGAACAGCGTTTCCCGGGGTAGATATTCCAGATCTTCCAGATCGACCCACCCCAGCGATTGGTTGATCAGGGGTTCCTTCACTTCCACTTTGCCGTTCCGATACCGCCCCATGTCCACGATCCGTTTTTCCATCAGCAGCTTTCCCGCATATTTCCCGTCCGCGGTTTCGTACAGGGTCGCGTATCCCTTTTCCGTTTTCCGCACCCGGCCCGGCGCGCCAATCCAGCCGCTGCTTCTTTCGCCGCCCAAGGTATCGCCGTTATCACCCCGGAAAAGGGCGTCGTCCGGGTAATATTCCTCCCAATAGCCCCTTTCGTCCTTTTCCGCTTCCAGGCCCTCCGGCAGGGAGACCAGCTCCAGGGACACACAGGCGGAAAAAACCTCTTTGCCGATTTCCTTTACCGTCAGGGGCAGGGCGATGGACTGCAGGCGCACACAGCCGGAAAAGCCGTAATCGCCGATGGATTGTAAGCCGATGGGCAGGGAAACGGTTTGCAGATATTCATTGTGGATGCCTTCGATGCGCTCCACCCCGGCGGGCACGTCGTAATGGGTTTCCGTTCGCCGGTCCGGATAAGCCAGCAGCGTTTTCCCGTCCTTGGTAAACAGCACCCCGTCCACGGTTTTGTACAGGGGATGATCCTCCGGCGCTTCATAGGCCCTGACCGTGCAATTGTCCATGCTGTCCAGAATATCCTCGATGGGCAGGGTGGTTTCGATGCGCAGCACATCAAAGTCGCAGGCATAGAAAGCAATATATTCCAGCACCTCCAACTGGGCGGGCAGGGTAAATTCCGCAAAATCATAGCCGCTGAACGATTCCATCCCTAAATACCGCAAAGTGGATGGGAGGGAAACCTTATGGAAATCGCCGCCCTCATCGTAAATCCACCAGCTCGGACCATTCTCGAACTTCGGCTCGATCTCGACGTCTTTCTCCAGTTCGTCATCCCAGTAGCTGGTTCTGGCCTCCCCCAAGGCCGTGACGCCCTCGAAGATGATCAGCGTATCGTCCTGTACGTCGCAGAACTCGAAATACCCGTATTCCTCCCAATCCGCCCGCCAGTCCCAATCGTCCGCATCGTCCACGTCCTCCCCCAGCGCGCATAGGGGAAGCATGAGCAGGACAAGCAGCAGAAGCAGCGTTCGTTTCACCTGTACCCCTCCTTTAAAACCCTTCATATATTTAGACGCTTCTCAAGATGGTTTTGTTCCGCAGATTATGAAAATTTTTCAAATAAAGGTTGTGTTGACACGTGCTTTAATACGTGTTATAATCTTCTTATCAGGAGGTGATCTTGTGAAGAGCTATTCTTCACGGGAGGTGATACGGATTTTGAAGGATGACGGCTGGTTTGAGGTCAATTGCGAAGGCGATCATCACCAGTTCAAGCATCCCGAAAAGCCGGGAAAAGTAACGGTCACGCACCCGGTAAAGGACATTCCGCGCCGGACGCTGGACAGCATCGCAAAGCAGGCCGGAGTCGTTTTTCCCTGATTCCCGATTTGCCGCGTTTTATAAGGAGGTTTCAGTATGTTTCAGGCCATGTACCATTATCCCGCTTTCTTTTACTTTGACCCAGACGGCATTTCCATCGAATTTCCCGATCTGCCCGGCTGCCTGCCCTGCGCCCATTCGGAGGACGAAGCGTTTCAAAACGCGCGGGAAGCGCTGGGCCTGCACCTGTACGGCATGGAGCAGGACGGTGACAAAATCCCCTCCCCCACCCCCATTCATCAGCTGCACCCGGAGGACGGCGCTGTGGTGGTCATGGTGGATGTGTTCATGCCCGCCGTGCGCGACCGGCTGAACAACCGGGTCGTCAAGAAAACGCTCACCCTTCCCGCCTGGCTGAACGCCGAAGCGGAAGCGGCCCAGGTGAATTTCTCCCAGGTATTGCAGGATGGGTTGAAAAGCTACCTTCACGCCACGTAAGAGAAAAACCGTCCCCGCCGAATCCAGGCCGGGACGGTTTCGTTATTATTCGGGCAATTGAATACCCGCTTCCTTGGCGCATTCCAGCAGCTTGTCCAGGGCTTCCACGATCTGCTCGGGCTTATGCTCGGAGATCACGCAGAAGCGCAGGCGGGCTTTGTTTTTGGGCACGGCGGGGTACACGGCAGGGGGCACGATGACGCCCTTTTTGCGCAGGCGGTTGCTTAGCTCCCAGGCGTCCTCGTCCCGGCCCACCAAAATGGGCAGGATGGCCGTTTCCCCGGCCAGGCAGGTGTTCATGTGCCGCTTGTGGGCTTCCTCGTAGAAGCACTTGATATTGCGGCGCAGGCGCTCCATGATGGAGGGGTCCTTCTGCAGCAGGCGGATGGCCTCTAAGCTGGCGGCGGCCAGGGGCGGGGAAATGCCCACGGAGAACACGAAGCCGGGCAGGTTGTAGCGCAGGTATTCGATGAGGGATCGCTTACCGGCCAGATAGCCGCCGCAGGTGCCAAGGCCCTTGGACAGCGTGCCGTACTTGATATCAATATCGTCGGGGGCCAGGCCGAAGTATTCGTCCACGCCGCCGCCGGTTTTGCCGATGACGCAGGCAGAATGGGCCTCGTCCACCATGAGGAAGCAGCCGTACTTCTTTTTCAGGGCCACGAATTCGGGCACGGGGGCGATATCGCCGTCCATGGAATACGCGCCCTCAATGACGATCAGCACCTTGCCGAACTTGTGGCGCTGGTTGCGTAAAATGCTTTCCAGGGCCTTCACGTCGCTGTGAGGGAAGGGCTTGGCCGTGGCCTGGGAGAGGCGGCAGCCCTGCTCGATGGAATTGTGGGCGATGGCGTCGTAAACGATCAGGTCGCCCTTGCCGCAGAAGTTGCCCACGCAGGTCACGTTGGTGGAATGTCCGCCCACCAGCACCAGAGCGTCTTCCGTGTGCTTCCACTTGGCGATCTCTGCTTCCAGCTCTTTATGCAGGGTCTTTTCTCCCGCAAGCAGCCGGCTGCCGGAGGCGGAGGTGCCGTACTTGTCAATGGCGGCTTTGGCGGCGGCCTTGGTTTCCTCCCGGCCGCTCATGCCCACGTAGTTGTAGCTGCCGAAATCCAGCATCCATTGGTTGTCCACAAAGCTCTTATCCAGCAGGGGGGAATCGTGGGCCACGAAATAGGGGTTTTCCTGCCCCTCGCCCATCAAGGACTGCCAGCGCTTTTCAAAAGCCAAATATTCCGGGGCGTCCTCAAAGCGGGTGATGGGCGTGACCGGTTCCCCGCTTTCCTCGCCCGCGCTTTCATAGGCCACGTCGCCGCGGACCTTGGCGTACAGCAGGGCGCTTAAATCGTTCACCGTGGTGCACTTGCCATATTCCTCGGTGGGGATCAGCACGTTGAACTGTTCCTCGATTTTCAGGCTCATGCCTAAAACCTGTAAACTGTCGCCGCCCAATTCGTCGATAAAGTGGGCGTCGTCCTTGATCTGGTCGGGCGTCACGTTCAAGGTTTCGGCGTACACCAGCCGCACCTTCTGCTTGATTTCCTCCAACTGCAGATCGGAGGGGGTGTTTTCCTCCTGCACCAGGGGTTTGTTTTCCTCGGCGGCGGTTTCGTCCCGGCGGTTGAAATCGATATCCCGGTAGGCCAGCTTCTTTTCCTCGATCTGCTTTTTCAGGGCTAAGCGCTTCACCTTGATGCCGCCCGCCGTCTGGAACTTTTCGGAGGTGGCCAGCACCCGGTTCACCCGCTTTAAGGCGGGCAGGCCCGCGTTCACGCGGCGCACCTGGGCCATGAGGCCGGAAATGTACTCGTCGTCCCGGTAATGCTGGCCCACGTTGATGACCAGGGTGATGTCCTCGTAGTCCACCACGCCCTTATTTTTTCCGGGCAGATGCGGCAAGGGCAAATGCGACAGGAAACCTTTCTCCTGCTTTTCGCCTTTTTTCTGGGCCTTCACGCCCAGCACGCAGAACTGCTCCACGCCTTCCAGCACGCCGAAAGCGTCCTCGATCTCGTCGGGGTACACGTTTTCGCCGGATTCGTTGATGATCACGTCCTTGGCGCGGCCTTCCACGTACATGCGGCTGCCCTTTTCCAGGCGCACCACGTCGCCGGTGCGGAACCAGCCCTCGTCGTCCAAGGCGGGGGGCAGAATTTTGCCCTCCACCAGCCGGCCCGTGTGCAGGGTGTTGCCCCGGATGTACATCTCGCCCCGGTTGCTCTTTTCCCCGTCGCTCTGCACCCGGTATTCGGCGCTGGCCAGGGGCCGCCCCACGCTGCCGGAGGTGCGGGTGATCACGTTCATGTTGGTTTCAACCGATGTAACGCCCGTTTCGGTCATGCCGAAGCCGGACACGGTGAAATAACCCAGGGCGGACAGGGTGCGCATATGCTCCTTGGGGGTATGGCTTCCGCCTAAGATGATGCAGCGCACGTCGCTGCCGAGCATCTGCTCCGTAATAGATTTGAACAGCACGTTCCGGGCAAAGTCCAGGCCGAAGCCGGGGGCCACGCTTTGCAGGGCCAGGGACAGGCCCCGCAGGGTTTTGAAGCCCGCGCGCTTTAGGCGGCTCTGCTTGGCCACCTGCTTGTTCAGCGCCACGCACAGGTTATTGGCCAGCAGGGGCACGGCCATGAGATGGGTGATCTTGAAGCGCCGGGCCGTTTCCTGAATGCACTGGGGGCTGCGGTTCTGCAAATACACCGTTTCGTAGCCCAGAAAATGAATCCACTGCAGGCACACCATGAACCCGAAAATATGGTGATAGGGCAGGAAAGCCAGCTGCCGCCGGGGTTCGTCGCAGATGATGCGCTTGTTGGCCTTGTACAGCATTTCCGCGTTGAGTACCTGGCTGCACACCGCCGCCTCGTTGTACACGAATACCCGGCTGGTATCGGTGGTGCCGGAGGTACAAAGGGCCACCATATGGCCGAAATCGGGCTTGAAAGCGGAAACCGGCTGGGCCATGGCCAATTGCTTCACGGTGAACTGGCGCACGTCGCTGTTCAAATTCCGGGGCGTTTTGCCGATCAGGGCCACGGCCCCGGCCTGCCGCAGGATGTAGGCGGTCATTTCGTCGCTCAGGGTAAAATCCATCAGCACCGCGTTATAGCCCGCGGCGATCACGCCCCAGAACAGATAAAACCATTCCGGGCTGGTATCCAATTGGATGCCCACGAACCTGCCCCGAGCCTTTTCGCCCAGCACGTTTTGCAGCATAAAAGCGCAGGCGAAGGTGCGGGCGCGGTATTCCCGGTAGGAGATGGTTTTTTCCTCGCCGCCCTCCAAATACCGGGCCGCGATCCGGTCTTCGTCCCCGGTGATGATTTCAAACAGGTTTTGAAGGGTCATATCCTCCCGCAATTGATTGCTGCGGGCGAGTACCTCGCTCATGTTCCTTTTCCTCGATTCTTCTCTTGGGAAGTTTTGCAGTAATAATCCCGCAAAATCCAGTCAAACAGCCGGGCGGGCAGCACGTCGTGCAGGATCACCGCCAAATGCTGATCGAATTTCGCCACCCGCAGGCGGCGGGGCAGGCGCTTCTTTTTCAGTGCCTTGGCGATCTTCCGGCCCAAGATATCCGGGTCGGAGCCGCCTGCCTCGTCCCGGGCGATGGCCGCCGTGCCGCTGTCAAAATCGGCCTTGTAGGGGGAAGCGTCAGTCATGCCCTTGGAATGGCGCCGGTAGGCGGCGCTGCCGCCGCGGTGATCCCCCGGTTCCACCAGCATCACTTCCACGCCGAAGGGCTTGACCTCCAGGGCCAGACACTCGCTGTACCCTTCCACCGCGTGCTTGCTGGCGGTATACGCCCCCTCGAAGGGAATGCCCAGCAAGCCGTTGATGGAGGAAAAATTCACGACGCGCCCGTGTCCGTTCGCCCGCATCAGGGGCAGCACGGCGGAAATCATGGCCGCCTGGCCGAAAAAGTTGGTTTCCATCACCTGGCGCAGTTCGGAAAGGGGATAGCTTTCGCAGGGGCCTAAAATCAGCATCCCCGCACAGTTCACCAGGGCGTCCGGCGGGCCGCTGATTTTCAGCGCTTCCTGAACGAAAGCGCCGATGCTGTCCGCGTCGGTCACGTCCAGGGGAAGGCACGTGCATCCAGGCACGCTTTTGCCCTTTCCGAAGGAACGCGCCCCGGCGATCACGGTGAACCCGCTCTTTGCCAGCGCCTGCGCCGTATGCAGGCCCAGGCCGCTGGAAGCCCCGGTGATCCATACCACTTGCGGCACGTGTCCGGCCTCCTCTCCCCCGCAAAACGGAAGGTTTTCTCCCGTTTTTTCGTTCTACCCCGCAATTCTTAGTCATCAAGGCAGAATCTTGTTAATTATACGCCATTTTCCCCTGAAATGCAAATAAATGCAAAAAAAATGCAGCGTAAATTCCCAGAGTAACGTCCACAGTGGGAAAAGCCGTGGACGTTAGTGTGAGAATAGTAGACGTTACTATGAGAAACGAGTGAATATTGGGGTTTTAGGGCATAGAGGACGAAAATAGCCAAATTAAAAAAGGCCAG
>JAFSNT010000105.1 GCA_017443295.1 Clostridia bacterium | reverse complement strand
GAGGTAGGAAGTAGGAGGTAGGAGGTTTATTTTGCAAAACAAAAACACGAAAACCGGACTTCGTTCACTTTGGAGGACTATATAAAACCTCCTACTTCCTACCTTCTACCTCCTACCTCTGCAAATCCCAATTTCTCATTCATCCGTGAGCCGTGAGCGCTTCCACCTCGGCCAAGGTGGGCGGAAACAGGGGCAGGGGGAAGCGGGAAATGGCCACGGCGGAGCAGGCGGAGGCAAAGCGCACGGTTTCCTCGTCGGTCATGCCGTGGAGCAGGGCGTAAACGCATCCGGCCTTGAAGGTATCGCCCGCGCCTAAGGTGCTTTTGACCTCCACCCGGAAGGGGCGCATGCGGCGAACCGCTTCCCCTTTCCTTCCGTACAGCATATCGCCGCCGCCCTGGGTGAGGATGACGAGGCCCTCCGCCGTTTCCTGCAAGCGTTCCATGACGGCTTCCGGCGGCAAGCCGGGATAGTGCTGAGCCGTGCATTCTTTGGAAACCACGTTGACGGCGGCGTGGCGGTGCAGGAAAGAATCGTGAGGGCTGTCGATGGTCACATAGGGAATCCTGAGCTTTAAGCAGATTTCCGCCGCCAGCCGGGATTCGTCCCGGAAAAAGGGGTCGATGGCCGCCGCCCTGCAGCCCGCGATATCCGCTTCCTTGGGCACGCTCCACCACCGGTCGCCGGTGGAAAAAAGGGTCTGGAACCGGCCCATGGGGGAGCGCACCTGCCCGGCGATCACCACATAGTCCATCACGCCCTTGTCGTCCGGCCACATATGCAGGGGCGATAAATCCACCCGCTTCCCGGCGTAAAAGGCTTGCAGCATGGGGGCCACCTCGGCGCCGATCCAGGTGCCGTCCACCCGCACGGACACGCCCAAGGAATCCAGCACCGTGGCCGCCGTGCCCGTTTCCCCGCCGGGCAGGAAATACTGCGCCCCGATCTCGGCGTATTCGTCCGGCTGCAAAAAGCCGCCTTTCAGCAAAAAGGAATGGGTGCCCAGCACCTGGCCGAACAGATAAACCTCCGCGTTGCCCATGACGGCGCGCCTCCTTTACGTTGGATAAAGAACAAATGTTATTTAACAAATGCTATTATACGCGCCCCCCGTTCCCCTGTCAATAGGCGTTTCCCGCCAATGGGAAGGATACCGTTTTCATATAAAAAGTATATTTTCGGTAATTTTAGAAAGTATCGCGTTATATTGACAGAAAATTGTAAACTTCTTATTGACTTCGGGGGGGTATGGTAATATATGAAAAACGGGAAAAACCCGGAATAAAAAAGGAGTGTGTTTTCAGGATGAAAAACATGAAGCTGATCCTGTCCGCCGTGCTGGCGATGGCGCTGATCCTGTCCTGCGTGCCAATGGTGTTCGGCATGGCCGAAGCCGTGCCCGCGAAGAATTACCTGACCGTTGAGGGAAACGGCGTGACGCTGAAGTTCGTTTCCTCCCGCAGGTGCCTCATTGTGGCCGGTGATTACCAGGAATTCTGCCACTATCGCGTGGAAGACGGCAAGCTCGTCTTTGCCCCCCTTGACGGCGAGGATATCCAGCTGACCGAGGGCGAAGACGCGAGCAAACTGGAATACACCCTGGGCAACGGCACCGCCATCACCATCGCCTTCACGCCTTCGCTGCTCAGCCGCATCGTGAACGGCCAGGCCATGGCCGCGGAAAAAAACGACGAAGCTCCCGCTGTAAGCGAGGCTCCCGTCGTATCCCATGCTCCCTCCGTAACCGAGATTCCCTATTAGAATAATAAATCCCTTCCTGCTCCTTAAAAAAGGAAGCACGGAGCAATGCCAAAATCGTTTCCCCTGTGCGATCACGTCGCGCGGGGGAGTTTCTTTTGCGTGAAAGCGGTTTTTCTTGATTTTTGGGGCCGAACATGATATCATAAAACAAAAGGGGAATACCCGGTTCACAGAAGAAAGGAGTTTTTCATCATGAAGAAAAGCTTGAAAATGTTCCTGACCGCGCTGCTGGCGCTGGTGCTGATCCTGTCCGCCGTCCCGGCGGCGTTTGCCGGGCAGATTGAAAACGAAGAGGTGTATACCAATTATCTGTCCGTCTACGCCCAGGGCAAGGGAGCCGCCGAAATCGTGTTCGTTTCCACCCGCAAGTGCGCCATCAATACGGGCAAACATAAGGAATATTTCTCCTTCCGCGTGGAGAACGGCCAGATCATCTTCACCAACGCCGAAGGCGAGGAAATTTACATGGAAGAAGACGGCAAACGTGGAATTGCGGACTTCACCCTGGCCAACGGCGAAACGGCCCACATCGTCTTCACCCGCGCCGACCTGTACCGCATCAAGGAAGCAAAAGTTCTCCCCAACGTTGAGGCGGGGGAAGAATGACCCCATCGGCCCGGCGTCCGTTCAAGGGCGCAAAATGAACGCTTCCCCGCGCCTCATGGCGCGGGGGCGTTTTCTTTCAGGAAATAGAGAATTCTTTTCTTGATTTTTTAGCGAATTATGGTATAGTGATGAGTGGGTAAACGTCCATTATTTATGAAGAAGGAGAATCGCTTATGAAAAATGTGAAAAGGTGTCTGTCCGCGCTGCTGGCGCTGGTGCTGCTTCTTTCCGCCGTCCCCGCCGCGCTGGCAGTCGGCAACGGGGGCAGAAGCAAGTCCGGCTATCTGCACGTATACGCCCAGGGCGTAAACGCGGAGCTTGTGTTCGTTTCCACCCACAAATGCCTCGTCAGCATGGGCAAATACAAGGAATACTTTACCTTCCGCACGGAAAATAATCAGGTCATCTTTACAAACAGCTACGGCACGGATATTGTCGTGGAAGAAGAGAAGGGCGAAGGCACGGTGAAGCTGCCCCTGGACATCGAGAAATGGATCACCCTGAACTTCAGCGCCGTCACCCTGGCCCGCATCAAGAGCGGCGACGTACACCCCGGCAAGAAGGCGGAACCGCAGTAACGTTACTACTTCGCCTTCGGCTTCGTAGTAACGCGCGGGCGGGGATTCCATCCCCCCCGCGTGCCCCCCCACGGTTTTTCCTTTCGCTTCGCTCCCGGGCGGAAAAACCGCAAGGTAGGAAAATTTCATCTGGTCGTCTTCGCTCCCTCCTGAAATTTTCCGTCCTCGCGGCGTACACGCCGCCGCTGCGGATTTTCGTCAAGGGGAGTGCCCCTTGACAATCCCCCTCCGATACCGTTTCTTTCTCGATTTCTCAGAGATGGCTGAGCAGTAATGCTTTCATTCCCCGCGAAAAAGAATTTCCCCTGTGCATCGTTCATTGGAAGCACAGGGGAAATTTTTATGGAGCGGATTTACAGGGTCACGCCGCTTTTGAAAATGGCGATTTCCCGGTAGCCGTGCCGTTCGGCCTTGGTTTCCTTGCCGCTGGCGGTTTCCAGCACCAGCTGGAACAGCTGCCTGGCCGCGTCCTCCATGGAAACGCCCTGCAAGAGCTGCCCGGCGTTAAAGTCGATCCAGCCCGGCTTCTTCTGGGCCAGGGCCGCGTTGGTGGCCACCTTCATGGTGGGGGCGGGGCCGCCTAAGGGGGTGCCGCGCCCGGTGGTGAACAGGATCAGCTGCGCGCCGGAGGCGGTGAGGGACGTGACGGCGCAAATATCGTTGCCGGGGCCCCATACCAGATTGAGGCCGGGATGGGTGACGGGCTGGGTGTATTGCAGCACGTCCTGCACCTCGCCCAGGCCGCCCTTCTGGGTACAGCCAAGGGACTTTTCCTCTAAGGTGGTGATGCCGCCCGCCTTGTTGCCGGGGGAAGGGTTCTCGTACACCGGCATATGGTTGTCCTGGTAATACTTTTTGAAGCCGTTCACCAGGTCGCAGGTCTTCTGGAACACGGTTTCATCCTTGCACCGGGCCATGAGCAGCTCTTCCGCGCCGAACATTTCCGGCACTTCGGTGAGCAGGGCCGTGCCGCCCGCCGCGCAGACGCCGTCGCTGACCGCGCCCAAAAGAGGATTGGCGGTGATGCCGGAAAAACCGTCGCTGCCGCCGCACTTGAGGCCGATGACCAGCTTGGAAACGGGCTGTTCCGTGCGCCGGTCGTGCTTCACTTCGTCCTGCAACTGCTGAATCAGTTCCAGCGCGGCGGCTTCCTCGTTCTCGTGTTCCTGACAGACCAGGAACTTCACCCGCTTTTCGTTGACGGGGCCTAAATGCTCCTTGAAAGCTTCCAATGTGTTGTTTTCACAGCCTAAGGACAGCACCAGCACGCCCCCGGCGTTGGGATGGCGCACCAAGGCGCAGAGCAGCTCCCGGGTGCGGGCGTGGTCGTCGCCCAGCTGGCTGCACCCGTAGGGGTGGGGGAAGGTGTAGACCGGGGCGGGGCCGAGCTTGCTGCCCGCCTCCGCGATGCGCTGGGCGGTGTGGTTCACGCAGCCCACCAGGGGTAAAATCCAAATCTCGTTGCGAACGCCCACCTTGCCGTCTTCCCGCTCGTAGCCCATAAAGGAGCCGGCGAAGGGCGCGGCCCGGTGAATGGGCTGGGGATCGTAGGTGTAATGCTTTTCGCCGCTGAGGGCCGTTTTCAGGTTGTGAGAATGAATCCATTCCCCGGCCTTGATGTCGCTCTGGGCGGTGCCGATGGGGCAGCCGTATTTGATCACCTTTTCACCCTGCGCGATGTCCCGAAGGGCAATTTTGTGCCCGGCGGGAATGCCCTCCCGGGGGGTGATCAGCACGCCAACGTTATCAAGTTCATGCAATTTGATGTAATCGCTCATACAATTTCTCCAATCATTTTCTTTAGGCAACTGTACAGCTGAGCAGCTTAAGAAGATAAAATCAGTGCTGTCATCCTGAGCACCGCGCAGCGAGAGCGAAGCGGTAAGCGAAGGATCTTTCCTTCTGCAAACATTCTCAGCCTGTTTCAAATGATCCTTCGCCTGGCGTTCCGCTCCCGCTCCACGCCGCTCAGGATGACAATCGGCTTGGCTTATTCTTCAAAGCTGCTGTGCCAACGTTACTTTTGTGGATGACTGAACAAATACTTCTTAAAGGAAACCGCTCTTTGGCTACAAAGAGCGGTTTCCCCCAGAGAACATATTATTCAAACGTCTTCCGCATGGCGCAGCGGATGCAGCCGTTCTGAATGTCGGCGAGCTGGGCGGCGACCTTTTCTTCCAGGCCGGGGATGGCGGTCAAATCTTCGCCCCACAGGGCGGCGTTGGAAAGCACGGCGTGAGCGTCGGGGGCTTCCAGGCCGGAGAAGAAGGCCAGCACGTGGGCGTCGTCCTTGACGGGATAGGGCTTGCCGTCCCGCAGGCCCTCGTAATCGCCCGCTTCGTTCTGCTTGACGCCGGTATAGAAGCAAATGAGGGAAGTAAGGCCGAAAGCCAGACAGGCGGGGATTTCGCCGGTCTTTTTCTGGTAATCCTTCAGGGTGGGCAGCACGCGGGCCGTCCACTTGCTGACGGAATTCAGGGCGATGGACAGCAGCTCGTGGCGGTTGAAGGGATTTTCAAAGCGCAGCATCACCGCGTCGGCGAAAGCCTTCACCTCGTCCTGGGGCAGGGGCACGTTGGGCATGATCTCGTCGCTCAAGGCATGCTCTAAGAAGGGCCGCACGTCCTTGTCCGCCATGCACTCGCCCACGGTGTCCAGGCCCGCCAAATACGCGCCCAGCACCATGGTGGTATGCGCGCCGTTGAGCATGCGGACTTTGCGCAGCTTGTAGGGCTTCACGTTGTCGGTGAAGATGACGGGGTTCACGCTGTCCAGCGGGATTTCCTTTTTCACCTGTTCGGGGCCTTCGATGACCCACAGGCCGAAGGGTTCGGCGGTGTCCAGCTGCTGGTCTTCATAGCCTAATTCGTCGAACACGCCGGGCACTTCCTTGCGGGGGAAGCCGGTCACGATGCGGTCAACCAGCGTGGAGCAGAAAATGTTGTCCTTTTCCAGCCATTCGATGAATTTATCGCCCAAATCCCACTGCTTGGCGGTTTTCAGCACGGCGTCCTTTAAATGGTAGCCGTTATCGTCGATCAGCTCGCAGGGCAGGATGATGAAGCCGGGCTTGCCCAGCAGGAAGCGCTCGTGGAGGAAGCGGGTCAGCTTGCCGGGGTAGGAGGGCTGGGGCTTGTCGTCGTAATTGTCGGTGCCGGTGTACACGATGCCCGCCTCGGTGGTGTTGCTGACGATGAAGCGCAGGGTGTCGAGCTTGGCGAGATCCAGATAGGCCTGGAAATCGGCGTAGGGTTCCACGGTGGTCAGCACCGTGCCAACGACCTTCACCTTTTTGACGTCGCCGCTTTCTTCCCGGCCCCTGAGCATCACGGTGTACAGGCAATCCTGATCCCGGAGCATTTTGCACATGCCTTTTTCCAGGGGCTGCACGATGGCCACGCCATAATCGCCGCCGCACTGGGTGTTCAGGTTGTCCAGCATTTCATCCACGAAGGCGCGCAGGAAACCGCCCTCGCCGAACTGCATCACCCGGATGTTCCGGGGCCGCTTCACCTGGGGAACCAAAGCCTGATTCAACTTTTCCATTTTTCATCCACTCCGCTTTCTGTAATTTTTTTCTCGAAACTGTTCGTTTTTCGGGCGGATGATATCCGCCCCTACACGGGAAACGATCAGATGCCAAAGTATTCCTTGGCGTTGTTGTAGCTGATGTCCCGCACCATGCCCTTGAGGAACGCCATATCGTTGGGGTATTCGCCGTTTTCCACCCACTGGCCGATCAGGTTGCACAGGATGCGGCGGAAATACTCATGGCGGGGATAGCTGATAAAGGAACGGCTGTCGGTGAGCATGCCCACGAAGGCGCCCAGCACGCCTAAGGCCGCCAGGGTCTTCATCTGCTCCTGCATGCCCTCCTTCTGATCCAGGAACCACCAGGCGGAACCCATCTGGATTTTGCCCTTCACGCCGCTCTGCTGGAAATTGCCTAACATGGTGCCAACGGTGTGGTTGGCGGCCTGGTTCAGGCAGTACAGGATGGTTTTGGGCAGCTGTCCCTGGGAATCCTGCAAGTCCATGAGCCGGGACAGGTTGTGGCCGATGGGATTGTCGATGATGGAATCGAAGCCCACGTCCGGCCCGTAGCGGCGGAACATGGCGGTGTTGTTGTTGCGCATGGCCCCGATGTGGTACTGCTGCACCCAGCCCCGCTGGGCGTACATGCCGCCGAGGCCCGCCAGCAGCACCGTGCGGTAGCTGTCGATGTGCTTCTGCTTCATTTCCTCCCCGGCCATGGCGGCGTGGAAGGCCTTGTCCGCCTGCTTGAAGGAGGGTTCGCCCCAGGGCACGGTGTCCAGGGCGTGGTCGGAGATGCGGGAACCGCATACGTGGAAATATTCTACCCGGCGCTCTAAGGCGGTGAGTACGTCGGCGGTGGAATTGATTTCCATGCCCGCCACCCGGGAAAGCTGGTGAATGTAATCGGCAAAGCCCGCCCGGTCGATGTTGATGGCCTTGTCGGGGCGGAAAGCGGGGTATACCTTGGCTTTCAGCCCGTCCCCGGCGGCGATGGTCTGGTGGAAGGAAAGGTCGTCCACCGGGTCGTCGGTGGTGCAGAGGTAATCCACGTTGAATTTGTCGATCAGGGCCTGGGCGCGGAAATCGTCGCCCTGGAGCATTTCGCTGGCCTGATCGTAAATCTGCCCGGCGGTGTCCTTATTGAGGGGCGTTTGGATGCCGAACACCCGCTGAAGCTCCAAATGCGTCCAGTGGTACAGGGGATTGCCGATGGCGTGGGAAACGGCGTCGGCAAAGGCGATGAACTTTTCTTTGGGGTCGCCGTCGCCCCGGATCAGGCTTTCGTCCACGCCCCAGCTGAGCATGGCGCGCCATTTGTAGTGATCCCCGCCAAGCATCAGGTGGGTGATGTTTTCAAATTTGATGTTCTGGGCGATTTCACGGGGGGAAAGATGGCAGTGATAGTCGATAATCGGCATATCCTTGGCGGCTTCATGATATAAGACCCGGGCGGTCTCGGTACGCAGGAGAAAATTCTCATCCATGAAGGGCTGCATGGGGGCATCGACCTCCTTTTTTCTTCCATTATAAAGCCCCAAAATGGGAAAGTCAAATAGAAAACACAGAAAGCAGACTCTTTTTTTCCTGGCTGTTCTCCCAGAAATATAAACAAAACGCGCGGGAATTGACAGAAAAAGGCGGAGAGCATATAATGAATCCGTTTGCGGCGCGCGGGGGAGATTTGCGCCGCGAGAAGGAAGCGGACGAATGAAGAGCGATCCTTTCAGGGAGTGGGTGCGGGGGTGCAAAAACGGCATCCCCATCGGCTTAGGTTATTTGGCGGTCTCCTTTTCTTTTGGCATTTTGGCCCTGCGTTCGGGGCTGACGGTGGGCCAGTCGGTGCTGATTTCGGCGCTGAACCTGACCAGCGCGGGGCAGTTCGCGTCTCTTTCGGTGATCGCCGCCTCAGGCAGCTATATCGAACTGGCCCTGTCCCAATTGATCATCAACCTGCGCTATTGCCTCATGAGCGCCAGCCTGAGCCAGAAGGTGGATCGGGCGGCCCCGTTTTTCCACCGTTTTTTCATGGCGTTCGGCGTGACGGATGAAATTTTCGCCCTGTCCGTGTCCACCCACGGGGCGCTGTCGCCCTATTACACCTACGGGCAAATGTCCGTGGCGATCCCCGGCTGGACGCTGGGCACGCTGCTGGGGGCCGTGGCGGGGAACGTGCTGCCGCCCCGGGTTTTGAGCGCCTTGGGCGTCGCGCTGTACGCCATGTTCTGCGCCATCATCATTCCCCCCGCCCGGAAAAACAAGGTGCTGGCGGTCATTATCCTGTGCGCCATGGGGGCCAGCGTGGCGTTTACCTTCGCGCCGGTGCTTAAGGATATTTCCTCCGGCACCCGGGTGATCATCCTTACCGTGGCGATTGCCGCCCTGGCGGCGTGGCTGCGGCCCGTAAAGGAAGAGGACGCGCCGTGAGTGGAAACGTATATGTGTATATCCTGGTGATGGCGCTGGTCACCTACCTGATCCGCATGCTGCCCCTGACCCTGATCCGGCAAAAGATCAAGAGCAACTTCATCAAGTCCTTTCTGTACTATGTGCCCTATGTCACCCTGGCGGTCATGACCTTCCCGGCTATCCTGTCGGCCACGTCGTCCCCCTGGTCGGGGCTGGCGGGATTCGTTACCGCCGCAGTTTTAAGCTACAAGGGCAAAGGGCTGATCTTCGTTTCCCTGTGCGCCTGCGGGGCGGTGTTTCTGCTGGAACTGGCCTTGGTGTGAAAAAACAGAGTTGAGAGTTTAGAGTTGAGATAGAAACGGTTGATGCAATCCGATCACTGGATTTACAGAACAAAAGCGAAAACCAAAATAAATCTCAACTCTCAACTCTCCGCTCTCAACTCTCCCAAACAAATAACGCGGCGTCCCGCTTATCCGGCAGGGCGTCGCGCCGTTTTTTCAGTTATAGGGATCGTACATGGGCTGCGGGTACCAGGGTCTGCTTGGGGGACAGGGGGGCGGCGCGTCGGGGCGGCCCATGACGCAGGGGACCAGGATATAGCCCTCGATCACCACGTCCAGGGGCACATCGCAGCGGCAGCCGCATCCGCAGGGGCTGGCCCGGCCTGCCATACGCACGGCGGCCTGCACGAAGGGCTGGCCCCGCCAGCAATTGTCCGGCGGACAGTTGACGCGCAGGGGCAGATTTTCTTCGATTTCATCGGTGAGGCAGTAGGTACAGCCCCGAGCGTCCCGCACCTGGAACTGCACGGGAATGGATACCCGCAGCAGCAGGCCCCGGGGGTCCCGGCAGGGGGCTTCCTCCCAGCGGGGCGGGCCGCACAGGCATGCGTCAATCACGGTAAACGGAGGCTGGGCCGATTCCGGCAGGCCCTCCAAACACAGGGAATGGCAGACCCGGCGGCGCAGGGTGCCCGCCGCGAAAACGCGCTGCATCAGATAGCCGCCCCAGGGGGGCGCGTCCGGCCGCGGGGGCACGCGGCCCCAGGTTTCAGCCTCGCGGGGAGGCGGGGGGCGGCGGCAGCCGCAGGGGGAGGGGCGCAACGGATTTTTCATAAATGGAACCTCCCTTCTATAAGGGTTCATTCCATTCTATTCCGTGATCCCGTTATCGGTGCATGCCAGCACCCGCCCGTAAGCGTCGTAGAAAACGGCCCGATCCAGGTTCTTTTTGTTCCAGACCTTCTTGGCGCTCAAATAAATGTCCGCGCCGCTGTCGGTGGATTTGGTGCCGATCACGATCTGTCCCCCCGCCGCCACGGTGGCGTCCGGCAGGGTAAAAAGCTCGTTGCCCTTGGTGGAATAGACCATGCAGCCGTGCAGGTTCAGCGTTTCATTCCCCTGATTGTATACAGTCAGCGTATCGTTTTCCGCGTCCATGGACAGGGAAATATTTTCCGCCCGCTTGGGCACATTGTCCCATACCACGTCGGTCACTATTGGCTTCTGGCCTTTTTTCAGGGTGATTTCCAGGGCGTCGCTGAAATCCTGGGAAATATAGGAAACACAGCCCACGTTATCTAAGCGTTTCAGGGTGGAGGACGCCGGGGTGTCCGGCTCCTCCCGGGAATCGGTGAGGATCACCGCCACGTCGGGCTGCACGATTTTCAGCATTTTTTTGGAGGTCGCCTTGTTGTCACCGTGGTGGCCCACCTTGAGTACGCCGCAGGAGGAAAACGCGCCGGCTTGCAGCAGCTCGTATTCCTCGTCCTCCTTCATGTCGCCGGTGAACAGGATACTGCCCTGGCCGCAGGAAAAGCGCATCACCAGGGAATTGTTGTTTTCGTTTTGAACGTCCACGGAAAGCGGCCCCAGCACGGAAAACGCCCCGTCGCTGCCCACGGAAATCCTGTTTCCTGCCTCCAGCCAGGTCACGCTTTCATTGCGCACAGCCGACGCCCGCACGGCGGGATGCAGGTTTTCATTGACGCCGTAATAAATTCGGGGCGCGTACCAGGCGTCCACCGCCGTATCGCTTCGAGCCAGCGCAAATAGCCCGCCTTCGTGATCCTCGTGGCAGTGGGTCAAAAATACGCCGTTCAAATGGGTCACGCCGTATTGGCGCAGCATCGTTTCCAAGGCGGGCCAGTTCTGCTCGTACCCGGTATCAATGAGATATGCTTCGTTCTGGTACAAAAGCAGCATACAGTCCGCCTTGCCGATGTTCAGGCATACCAGCCGCGCGGCCTCTCCGCTGTCCGTTTCCGATACGGCGCAGGAAGAAAGCATGCCCGTCATCAGCACGAGCGCCAGGAGCAGGGCGCACTTTTTCATGGTTCGTCACCTCCTCGTTACCCTTTCAGTATAACACGGGAAAGCTGAAAGAAAAGTAAAGAAATCGTAAATAATCCAGCCTGATAAAAGATTTGCAGCTTTATTCCGCCCAATCCAGTCCCGGGATGATGGACAAGAAGGTCACGTCAGCCTTGCGCACATAGCCGAAGGTGCCATCTACGTCCATGAGGAACTCAATTTCTCCCTGCGGCACGTCCACATACAGCCAGTCGTCGTTTTCGATGATCACGTGCATCTTC
>JAFSNT010000104.1 GCA_017443295.1 Clostridia bacterium | reverse complement strand
GTCAGATGCTTGCATCGTTTCTCCGGGTCTATCATTGCGTAGACCTCCTTTCGTTTTTCTCAAGGTAAAGTCTACTGCAATTCTTCCCAGAGTAACGTCTACCGCAATTTCCACTGTGGACGTTACTCTGGGAATTTACTAAAAAAAATGCAGGAGGGTGCCGCTGCGTCTTCACTTTTCGCCGCCCTTGCGGACAAAGGGAGGATATGATATAATGAACGGGATTTTGAACCGCGGTTCTCGCGGATAATTGGAGGCGCAGAAAAATGGCGGCAGTTTCCAAGGCGGTAGTAACGGTGCTGGGCTTTGACCGCAAGGGCATCATCGCCCAGGTGAGCGCGATCCTGTTTGATCGGGGCATCAACATCCTGGATATCTCCCAAACGATTTTGGACGGTTATTTCAACATGGTCATGATGGTGGACATTTCCGACCCCACCTGTCCCTTCGACGAGCTGCAAAGCGAACTGAACGCCCTGGGGCAGCGTTTAGGCTTGCAGATCCGCATTCAGAAAAGCGAAATCTTTGAAGCCATGCATCAGATTTGACGGGGGATAAGCCGTATGATCCAGAGCAGTCAGATTTACGAAACCCTGCGCATGATCGACCAGGAAAAGCTGGACGTGCGCACCATTACCATGGGCATTTCCCTGTTCAACTGCGTGTGCGACGACACCCGGCGTTTGGCCAGCCGGGTATACAGCCGCATCGCCCGCCAGGCGGAAAATCTGGTCAAGGTGGGCCGGGAAATCGAACGGGAATTCGGCGTGCCCATCGTGAACAAGCGCATTTCCGTCACCCCCGTTTCCCTGATCACCGGCGCGGTGGACGACCCGCTGCCCGTGGCCCTGGCCCTGGACAAGGCCGCCAAGGAAACGGGCGTCGACTTCATCGGCGGCTATTCCGCCCTGGTGCAGAAGGGCATGACGGAGGCGGATCGGCGGCTGATCCTGTCCATTCCCCAGGCGCTTTCTGAAACCGATCTCATGTGTTCCTCCATCAACGTGGCCTCCACCCGGGCGGGCATTGATATGGACGCCGTGCGCCTGTGCGGCGAAGCCATCAAGGCCCTGGCGGAGCGTACCAAGGCGCAGGACGGCTTAGGCTGCGCCAAGCTGGTGATTTTCGCCAACGCGGTGGAGGATAATCCCTTTATGGCGGGGGCGTTCCACGGCCCCGGGGAGGGCGACTGCGCCGTTTCCGTGGGCGTCAGCGGCCCCGGCGTGGTGAAGCGCGCCCTGGAAAACGTGCGGGGAGAACCCTTCGACGTGGTGGCCGAAACCATCAAGAAGACCGCCTTCCGCATCACCCGCGTGGGCCAGCTGGTGGCCATGGAAGCCAGCCAGCGCTTGGGCGTGCCCTTCGGCATCGTGGATTTGTCCCTGGCTCCCACCCCGGCGGTGGGCGACAGCGTGGCGCACATTTTGGAAGAAATGGGCCTGGAAAAGTGCGGCACCCACGGCTCCACGGCGGCCTTGGCCCTGCTCAACGACGCGGTGAAAAAGGGCGGCGTCATGGCGTCCTCCCACGTGGGGGGCCTGAGCGGCGCGTTCATTCCCGTTTCGGAGGACATCGGCATGATCGAGGCCGCCGCCTGCGGGGCGCTGACCCTGGATAAGCTGGAAGCCATGACCTGCGTGTGCAGCGTGGGCCTGGACATGATCGCCGTGCCCGGCGATACCTCCGCCGCCACCATCAGCGCCATCATCGCGGACGAGGCAGCTATCGGCATGATCAACAGCAAAACCACCGCCGTGCGCATCATCCCCGCCCCGGGCAAGGGCGTGGGCGATTCCGTGGAATTCGGCGGCCTGCTGGGCCGCGCCCCGGTGATCCCGGTACACCCCTTCGGCAGCGACGCCTTTATCGCCCGGGGCGGACGCATCCCCGCGCCGCTGCACAGCCTGCGGAACTGAGAGGGGCGAAAGCCATGAGCGCTTGCATCCGATGCGGCAGCGCCGCGGGCGAGGAATACCGTTTCGCCCACGTGGAAACGAACACTCTCTTCGAGAACCCGAAGGGCGGCGGCAAACAAAAAAAGACCGTGACGGAAAAGCTGTTGGGCGTGGCCCACGTCTCCGTCTGCTCCTCCTGCGCCTGGAGGGCGAAGATCAGGGCGATCCTGCTCACCATTCCCATCACGCTGGTGATGACACTGGTTCTGTCCTTTTTCAGCCTGTTCAAGGCCAGGCCTAACCGGGACATCCGCAAGGAGGTGGCCTCGGCCCCCATCGTGCTGCCCATGGTGGCGGGCATTTTGTGGGTCATCGGGCTGAGCATCTACGTGCCGCGCCCCCTGGCGTTTTACGCCGCGGAGATCGCCCGCAAGGACAAAGGCTGGGCGAAAAATACCTTCCTGGTGCCGCTGGACGCCCGGTATTATACCCGGCGGAAGGACGGGGAAATTTCCTTGGCGAAGCTCATGGACAAAACGCCCATCCAGACGGAGCTAAGCCAAAAGCTGGTCCCGGCGATCCTGGATGAAAACAGGGAAGCGGAACTGGAACCCCTGATTGGCCAGGAATTTATCCTGGTAAAAGACCGGTGAACCTGATGGAAAGGAGAATGTGGGATGCTGTACCCGTTTATGACGCTGAACGATGAAACGGAAATCGTTCACTCTGAAATCATCGAAAAAGACGGCCGGGAAACCGTCAAGGTCGTGATCGAAAAACCGGTGATGAACGGCTTCCATTCCGCCGTGTGCTGGCTGCCGGATAATGAGTGGGAAAACGTAAACGGATTTACACCCCAAGAAATCCAAAATCATCAAGAGATGATTGAAAGCGCGGCAAATAAAATAATTGAATCTGCAAGAACGCGCAGGCAATAACTCTTTGACAGTTTGAAGTATGATTGCTGATAAGCAGGCGTTATCAGGAACAAAAACAATGGGGATTTGCTGAGGTGACGCAATGAAAGAAGCCTTGAAACGCATCGTGGACGCTTTTCATCAATACAACTCGGAACACATGGCCGCGCAGGCCTTTGGGCTGAACGAAGAAATCACTTACGACGCGCTGGTTGTCGCCCCCAGCTTTTCCCCATACAGGCTGCGCATGGAAACCGGCTGTAACGTGACCACGCTGAGAGAGGGTTCATATATTGCGGGCTATCTGGTCGAAAAAGACGATTTGAAGATCGCGTGGATCAAAATCGGGTCGTCCGCCGGGAACCTCATTGATCACTTATCCTTATGCGCGGAGCTTTCCTTTAAAAGAATGATTTTCATCGGCGCGGTGGGCGCGCTCAAGGAGGGTTTTCGTGTGGGGGACGTTTGCACGCCGTCCTTTTCCATATCGGGAAGCAGTGCGGATTCGTATCTCATGAAGGAATCCATTCGGGAAAGCATGCTGTTTTCAAAAGTCGTTCCGGACAGGAAAGACGTGGAGGAAGCAATCGGCGTCGGCAGTCAGATGGGGTACACGATTCGCAAGGCCAGCGTCTTCTGTACGCCTTCCATCGCGTTAGAATATTCCCACCTGGATGAAATCAGGGCTTTTGATACAGACTTGATTGAAATGGAAACGAGCTCCTTCTACCTGATGACGGCGCTCTTTGAATTGCCCGGCGTCGCGCTGCTGGTCGTATCCGATAATTCCGCCGCCGGCGTGCCATTGGTGGGGCGCACCGAAGAACAGCAACAGCGCTACGAATACGGCAGAAGCGTCGTGCTCCCGGATATGATCCTTGCCCTGGCCGGAAAATAAACCGCGATTTCCCAAAATGCATGAAAACAGGAGTTATCATGAACGAGAATTTCAATGTTTTAAATCTTCCCGACGAAATGCTGCATATCACCCTCATGGACGGTCAGGCCAAGGTGCTGCTCTGCCGTACCACCGCCATGGCGCGAAAGGCGGCGGAAATCCACGCCCCTTCCTCCACCGCCCTGGCGGCGCTGAGCCGCACCATGACGGCCACCGCCATGCTGGGTGTGATGATGAAGGACGACGAGGCTTCCGTCACCGTCACCGTGGCGGGGGACGGCCCCATCGGCAAGATCACCGCCGTGGCCCACGGGGGCCGGGTGAAGGTTTCCGCCCATCACCCGGAAGCCGATCTGCCCTTGAAAAAGGACGGGCATTTGGACGTAGGCGGCCTGGTGGGCCGTCACGGGCGGCTGAACGTCATCAAGGATTTGGGGCTGAAAGAGCCGTACATCGGCCAGAGTCCCCTGGTTTCCGGCGAATTGGGCGAGGATTTTGCCCAGTATTTTACCGTGTCCGAACAGCAGCCCTCCCTGGTAGCCTTGGGATGCCTGGTGCATGACGGGTATTGCCTGTCCGCCGGGGGCGTGCTGGTGCAGGCCATGCCGGGCTGCTCCGAGGAATTATTGCAGCAATTGGAGCTGCGTTCCGTGTTCTTCACGGCTATCAGCCGGGAGGTGGCGGACGTTCCCTTAGAGGATTTGGCCAAAGCCTGGTTCGACGGGCTGGATATGAAGATTTTGAGCCGGGAACCCGTTTGCTATCAGTGCGACTGCAGCCGGGACAAGATGGAAAAGGCGCTCATCGCCATGGGCCGTGACGAATTAAAGCAGCTGATCGACGAGGACGGCAAAGCCGAACTGACCTGCCATTTCTGCCGCACGGCGCACCAGTTCAGCCGGGACGACCTGCTGGCTTTACTGGAAAGGGCGAGCCGATGACCCGCGCGCGAACCAACGTGGTGCCCTTCGAGCGCCCCGCCGCTTACTGGGCGGTCAAGGCCCGGCGGCACGATAAGCCCGCCCAATTGCAGGACGCGGCGCGCCTCATGCGCAAAGCCCTGGAAAAAAGCGGCGAAAGCGGCCTGGCCCTGGAGCTTTCCCAGATTTACGCCCGCATGCACTGCTATACCGCCGCGGAGCGGTATCTCATGCGTGCCTGCGCCCGGGAGGGTCTCACCGGCCCGGTGTGTTTTCTGACGGGCTGCGCCGCCCTGAACCGGGGCGAGGAGGAATTGGGCGAACGGGCCGTCGACCTGAGCCTGCGCGTGGACCCGAACGGCCCCTGCGCCGAACAGGCCCAGGACGTGCTGGAAACCTATCCCTGGCGGCAGACCCCCTGGCGGCCCCGCTGCAGCCGGGGCGAAGCCCTGTGCCGCCGCGCCGGTTACGCCCTGGCGGCGGGCCAGAACGAAGAAGCCCTGGCCTTTGCCAAACGCGCCTGGAAGAAGGCCCGCACCCCGGAAATCGCGCTCCAATTGGGTGCGCTGCTGCCGCCCCGGCGGGGGATCGTTCTGCTCACCTACGCCGCCCGGTGCGTGAGTACACCCTTCCGCGCCTTCCTGCTTTTGGCCCGGGCCTGCCATTTGGCCGGGCAGGAAAAGAAAGCCCAAAAAGCCCTTTCGGACGCCCAGCGTCTCTGCAAAACCATCACCGACGCGGAGCTGTTCTGCGAAACGGCTTGGAGCATGCATGCCCTCCGGGAAGCGCTGAACGCGGTAAACGGGTGGCTGGAAAAAATGCCCTTCAGCGCCGATTACCTGCGCCTCAAATACCTGTGCCAATACCGCTTGGGCCAATCCTGCGAAGCGGGCCGCACCCTCGACCTGCTGCTGGAAATCGACCCGGAGGATATTTCCGCCCGGCGTTTCCGCGCCTACCCCGAGGAAGCCGCCCTGACCGAGGATCGGTATATGATGCTTTCCGTGCTGGGCAGCCTGATTTATGCCAGCATCCCGCCTCGCAAGGAAAGCCCCCTCAACAGGATTTTGCATGAGCTGGTGATTGGCATGGACGGCCTGCTCACCCCCAAGGAAATTTATTTACTGGTGCCGCCCCTGTGGCGCGCCATGACCCCGGCGGAGCAATGGGCCTGCGACGACCGGCGCGGCGGCTTCTATCCCGCCATGCTCGGCGTGAGCGCGCTGCTGGCCGCCAACCGCCCCAAGGACGCCCGGGAGCTGTTTGAACGCGCCCCCGGCAAAAAACGGCTTTTACGCTTTCTGCGCCGGTTTTCAAAGGAGTAATCGTACTCTCGTATTTCTTTGGGAACAGTTTACAAATTGGGATTTGTTGGGGATACGCTGGGCGCTCCGCGCGCCCAGACCTGCGCCAGGGGCGTGACGCCCCTGGACCCCCGCTTGGCGAAGCAGCTTGTAAGGAACTATCGAACAAGTGCCGCCTGCGGCGCTGGAGTTTACGAAAGTTTGATGGCTTCTGGCCCAAGAAAGCCGGGAAAATCCCCAGGAAAAAGCTCGCTTTTTCCCAAGGGATTATTCCCTGGCTTTCCCCGGATGCTTTGCATCCGGGTTGGCCGCCAAAGGCGGCCGGGCCAGAAGCACAAGGCCGTCAAGTTTTACCTTCCTTTCCATAGCAACAGCGGGAACCAAGTTGTCTCAACCCATCAAGTAATTTCCGCAGGAGAGGGTCCAGGGGAATCATTCCCCTGGTGGGGTGCGGGGCAAAGCCCCGCCGGGTTCCTCCCCTTACAAATCCCAATTTATTGTTCAGGGAGACAGAAAGACGGAAGATATACACCCGAAACAGACGAATTGGAGGAGGAGATTGGCATTGCGGTGTATCAATTTTGACAAGGAATTCGAGCGGTACGTGGGCGCGTGGATGAAGGAACACGCCAAGGAATACCGCAATTACGACGAAATGGAAGCCGCCATGCCGGACGTGTACGCGGCCTTTCTGGACACACCGGTGAACTGGCTGTCCGGGGCCAAGCCTGGGGAATACTTCGCCCAGTTTGACAACGCCCTGCATCTGGTGAACTGGATGGAGGATTATTTCAAGCAGCGCATTCCCGTGCCGGACATGCTGCTGAACCGCATCGCCGAGCTGGGTCTCGCGGCGGAAGAACCCCTCATGAACCTGCTGAAAAAGGAGCGGGCCACCCAGGAAATCCGCATGGCCGCCGTGACCCTGCTGCGGGAAATTGATTCCGTCGCGCCCCTGGAATACTACATCGGCCTCCAGGCTATCCGCAAGGAGGGCGAGGACGAATTGGCCGACAACGCGCTGGAAAGCTTATCCTCCATGGGCGAGCGCGCCGTTTCCGCTATGCGCGCGGCCCTAGCCCTGTGTTCCCCCGACGGGCAGGAGGCCATGCTCACCGTGCTTTCCGATTATCCCGGGGACGAACAGGTGCTGGAAACCGCCCTTTCCCTGCTGAAAACCCGCCGGGACCGGGCCGCCGTGCTGGCCGGGTGCTTAGGCAAGTTAGGGGACGAGCGGGCCTTGCCCGCCCTGATCGCCCTGGCCGCCAGCGAGGAAACCCCGTATCTGGATTATATCGAGCTGCGCAGCGCCATCGAAGCCCTGGGCGGCGACGCGCCGGAAAGGAATTTCGACGCGGAGGACCCGGCCTACGAGGCCATGCGCAATATGCAGTGAGGAATGCCTATGGTTTGTGAGCATTGCGGCAATATCCTGGAGGAGGGCGCGGCGGTATGCAGCCAGTGCGGCGCGCAGATAAACCGCCCGCGCCGGGGCGAAGGCGCGGCGGCCCGCCGTCAGGGCAGGCCGGAAAAAGCCGCCGGGGGCCGGATGGGCAGCATGACCCCCTCGGAATCCGATTTGCGGGACGCGCCCGCAGCGAACCGCAGCCCCTCCCGAAGCGAGGGCCGCGCCGCCGCCCCGCAGCGCTCCGCGCCTAAAACCGCCAAAGCGGCCCGGGCCATGGATCGACAGCACCACACCCGCAAGCGGCCCGTGCGCCGGGTCATGATCAACTGGGCGCTGCTGTGGACCGTGGTGATCGTGCTGACGATCTTTGCCATAGGCGGCGCTTACGTGTTTTTAAAGATGACGGATGAAGGCCAGCTGATCCTGGCCCGCATGGGCCGGGAGGCCAGCGCCACCGCCCTGTGGACCTACGGCCAGGAGCTGATGGATCAGGGGTATCTGGAGAAATGCGTTTCCGTGCTGGAGAAGGCCTACGAAATGGAGCCGGAGCGGGACGATATCTACGACCGGCTGCTGCAGCTGGCCGACGCCTATGAAACGGTGGGCCGGATCAGCGACGCCGAACGGATCTATACCAAGCTGTATACCGACATTGCCCCGGAGGATCCCGCCGTTTACCGCCATTTGGCGCAGCTGCTGGAAAACCAGAACCGCGTGATGGAGCTGGCCAATTTTTTGAAGCTGGCTTATGAAAAGACCGGCGACATTACCTTCCGCCGCCAGCGGGAGGAGCTGCTGCCCTCCACCCCCACCGCCTCCAAGGAAGCGGGTTCCAGCAAATCGGAGCAGGACGTGGAGCTGATTTCCGCACAGGGCTATGAAATCATCTTTATGCTGGACAAGGAGAACGGCGTTTTCCCGGACGACGGCATTCCGTATACCGGGCCGATCCATCTGTATGAGGGATCCCACACCATCCGCGCCATCGCCGTGACCAGCGAGCTGCAGAGCGACGAGCTTCGCATTCAGTACAACATCAGCCTGCCCCGTCCCGCCGCGCCCTACGCCTCCCTGGCCCCGGGCGTGTACGAACGGCGGCAGCGCATCTGGCTGAAATACAACCCCACCGAGGACGTGACGCTGCTGGAAGGAAAGCGGGAGCGTACCGCCCAGGAGGAAGCCCATTTGGCCAAGCTCAAGGATCTGACCATTTATTACACGCTGGACAGCCAGACGCCCACCGCCAATTCCCCCATCTACACGGGCGAATCCTTCCTGCTGCCGCCCGGCAAATCCACGGTAAAGGCCATCGCCGTGAACGGGTACGGCAAGGCGAGCAACGTGATGGAGCGTACCTATGAGGTGAAGCTGCCCTTCAAGCTGTATTTCAGCGAAAGCGATAATTTTTCCGATTTCACCATCATGGAAACCGGCCGGGACGCCTTTGTGAAGAAATTCGGCTCGCCCAGCGCGGAAACCGCTGTGGAGGACGATTCCGTGCCCGGCGCCGCCGTCCTGCTCACCTACAGCTGGGGCGAAGCGCGCTTCTATATGACTGAGAGGGGCTACATCCTGTACGCCATCGAAACCGCCAGCGCCACCGCCACCGGCCCCCGGAAAACCAAAATCGGCATGACGGAAACGGAAATCACCGAAAAATTCCGCGATATGCAGCAGCTTCATAACCAGGACGGCAGCCGCAGCATCTACTACGACACGCAGAACAAAAAATACGCCATGATGGCGCACCTGGACGCTTTCAACGACCGCATCGACTATATCTATTACCGTTCGGACAACGGCAGGGTGACGCTGAGCTATTACCTGGAAAACAGCCGGGTGACCAAAATGGGCATCCGCTGCTCCTTTGACTGACGATCAAAGAACCGATACGGGAAAGAGTTCAGAGTTGAGAGTTCAGATGAATATTGTCCTCCAAGGCGTCGGCTTTCCAACGCTTGTAAAACTAAATAAATCTGAACTCTCAACTCTGAACGCTGAACTCTCTCTGACTAAAAGTGCCCTTTAAACTGATCTGACCGTCAGATCAGTTTTTTCATTTCCTCCACCGTTTGGGCGAACACCCGCATGGCCCCGCGCACGGCGTCGGGCTTTTCCATATCCACCCCCGCGAAGCGCAGGGCTTCGATGGGCGGCACGGAGCAGCCCGCCGAAAGGAATTTTTTGTAGTCCCTGACGGCGCTTTCCCCCTCCCGCAGGATGCGGTCGGCGATGGCCACGGCGGCGGAAAAGCCGGTGGCGTACTGGTACACGTAGAAATTGCGGTAGAAATGGGGAATGCGCATCCATTCGCAGGCGATCACTTCGTCCACCTGTACGCCGCCGCCGTAATACTTTTCATTCAGGCCATAGTACAGGCTGTTCAGGGCGTCGGCGGTGAGGGCTTCGCCCCGTTCGTACAGGCTGTGGGCCTCCTTTTCAAAGGCGGCGAACATGGTCTGCCGGAACACGGTGGTGCGAAACGCCTCCAGCAATTGATTGCGCAGGTACGCGGAGGCCTTGGGATCGGCCTGATACTTTTTCATCAGATAGCGCATGAGCAGCACTTCGTTGCAGGTGGAGGCCACCTCCGCCACGAACAGGGAGTATTCGGCCTTGGCGAAGGGCTGGTTTTCGTTGCTGTACCAGGTGTGCATGCTGTGGCCCATTTCGTGGGCGATGGTCAGCGCCCCGTCCAGATCGTCGGTATGATTGAGCAGCACAAAGGGGTGTACGCCGTAGCAGCCCCAGGAATACGCGCCGCTGCGCTTGGCCTTGTTTTCGTACACGTCCACCCAGCCGCGGTCGAAGCCCTCCCGCAGCCTGGAAACGTATTCCTCGCCCAAGGGAGCCAGGCCCTCGCACACCAGATCACAGGCTTCTTCATAGGTCATCTTCATATCGAAATCCGCAATCATGGGCACGTACAGGTCGTACATATGCAATTCGTCCACGTTCAGCAGCTTTTTGCGGATGTTCAGATAGTCCGTCAAAGCGGGCAAGGCCGCTTCCATCTCGGCAAGCAGGTTATCGTACACCGTTTCGGGAATTTCCAGGGGGGCCAGGGACGCCTGCCGGGCGGAATCGTAGCGCCGGGCGCGGGCCTTGAACACGGCGGCCTTCACGGCCCCGGCGTAGCAGGCGGCCATGGTGGCGGAAAAGGCCTTGAACGTACCCATCATGCCCTCGAAGGCTTCCCTGCGCACGTCCCGGTTCCGGCTGAACAGCAGGGTGCTGTAATTGCCGTGGGTCAGGCGTACCTTTTCCCCGTTTTCGTCCGTCACCTCGGGCAGGGGCAGATCCACGTCGCTGAACATGGAAAACACGTCGCCCGGCACGTCCATCACGATCTCCGCCTGGGCCAGCAGCTTTTCCTGCTCGGCGGGCAGGGTGTGGGGCTTTTGCAGGAGCAAAAGACGCAGCCTTTCGCTGTAATCGGCAAAATCCGGGTCACGCATCATTTCCCGCAGGGTTTCTTCCGGCAGGGCCAGCAATTCCGGATCCAGGAAGGACGTGGCGCTGCCCGCCTTGGCCCCCAAGGTCTGGAATCGCATGGCCCGGCCCTGGCGTTCGGGATCGGAGCCGTCCTCGTCCTTGCGCATGAGGGCGTAAGCCGCCAAATGATCCAATTGCAGGGCCAGGGCGTCGGCGTCCCGGATGGCCTGACGGGGGTTTTCTTGCACCCTTCCCTGCCAGGCCGCCATGCTTTCGATGCTTTTTTCCGCCTGGGCATACGCCTGCTCATAGGCGACATCCGTGGGGAAAATATCTTCCAAACGCCACTGATATCGCTTGTCCATTTCGTTTCGGCTTTTCAGTTCCTGCGCCATAACTTCTCCTCCGTGTTTTACGCGTCCAGCGAAAGCAAATACCCGTCTAAATTGGTTCTGCCAGATACTGTCAGGCTGTCGAAGCCGCAGGCCTCCAGGGCGGCGATGAGGATGCACAGGCCGTGGGGCATATGGGCCGCCCTTCCGGGGGGCAGGCCGGGCACCTTCATGCGTTCCTCCAGCGTCAGGGACGCAAGCAGGCGCAATTGCTCCCGCGCCCAGGCTAAGGTAACCGTTTTTCCCTCCACGCCTTCATCGTGGGCTTCCCGCCCCATCAGCATGGCGGCGGAGGTGGTGCAGCTTCCGCCCAACCCCACCAGAGCGGGGGCGGGGGGCAGGGCGCGGTACTGGGCCGCGTAGGGGGCGATGATCTTCCGGGCGATATCCAGCGTTCTTTCCGCGTCGGAAAGGCTGTTGATCTCCCCCATTTTTAGCAGGCGGGAGGCCCCTAACTGCATGCTCACGCTCCACTGGGGCACATTGCTCTCCCCCACGGTGAATTCGGTGGAGCCGCCGCCGATATCCATCACCAGCCGCCGCTGCCCCTCCGATACGGCGCGGAAGGCCAGCGCCGCTTCCTCCTGGCCGGAAATCACCCGGAGCTTTAAGCCGCACAGGGCAAAGATCCTGTCGGCCAGAGCGCCGCCGTTTTTTGCGTCCCGGGTGGCGCTGGTGGCGAGCAGATCAATGGTTTCCGCCCCGTGCCGCCGGGCCAGGATCGCCAAACGAAGCACCGCCTGGGCCGTGCTTTCCATGCGCTCGGGGCGAATGTTGCCCTGATCGTCCAGGCCCAAAAACAGCCGGGTTTCCTCCCGGCCCCGCAGGACGCGGCACAGCGCGCCGTCCTGCCTGTCCGCCGCCAGCATGCGGGTGGAATTGGAGCCGATGGCAATGGCCGCGCGCATCATCCTTGCGTATCCTCCGCTGTATCCTCCGCCGGGTCCTCCGCCGTGTCCTCCACCGGATCCTCCGCCGTGTCCTCCTGGGGCATTTCCCCCTCCTCATACAGCGCTTCGGGGTTTTCCACCACGAACAGGATTTCCCCCTGGCTCAGATAATGGTACAGGGTACGTGCCTTATTGCGTATATAACTGTCCGAGTCCACGTCGCTCAGCTCCGCCTCCATTTCGCTGCCTTCGGCGTTCACGGCGGCCTTGTCCAGGCGGCCCTGGGTCACCTTGTCCTCCAAATCGGCGATTTCCCCGTTCAAACGGTTGAGCGCCATGACCCCGCCCGCGGCGATCACAAACGCGATGGCCAGCACATAAATCAGCTTGATTCTCGGACGCATGTTTTTCCTCCTTCCAAAAAAAGCCGGAATATTCTCTCATTTTGTTTTCGCCGCGCCGGGCGTTTTTCCTGCATCGTTTATCCACCTTTTCCCAGCAGGAACAGCATGGCCAGGGCCGCCAGCGCCAGCAAAACGTACAGCGCCCGCCGCCGCCAGAAGCCGAGGGAGAAGCGGCGGCGCGGGGCCTGCGGTTCCGGGCGCTTCCGTTCCGGCAGCGTCAAAGGAACGGCGCGTTTGGGCGGATTGGGCGTGATCCGGGACAGCAAAAAGGGCCTGAAAGCGTCCCGCACCTGCCGCTCCAGGGGATTGGCATAAAAGACGTTCCGTCGGTTCAGCAATTCCATTCTTTCCGCCCGGAGCGCCGCCGCCCTGGGCGGCAAACCGCACAGGGCCATGATGCCGCCCACCGTGTCCACGCCCAATTCATGCAGCAGGCAGGCCGGAGCAAGCAGGCGGATGGCGAAAATGTCCGCCGCGTAATCCGCCGCCTCCCGGGGATCCTCTATCAGGTCGCCCTGATTGTCCCCGCTTTCAAAGCGGTACACGCCGGGGGCCAGGGCCTCCGTTTTCGCCCCAAGCAAAAGGTGGCCCAATTCATGAGCCACCGCAAAGCGCCTTTGGGCCGCGTCCAAAACGCCGTCCCGCACAAACATATGCCACGCGCCCTGAACGCGCAGGGAAACGCACACGCCCCGCACCTGATTTGCCAGCGTCCACAGCCGATTGTTTTCCTTGGGATCGGGGAAAGGGTGGATTTCCACGCCCAGCAGGGCCGCCAGCTCCTCCGGCTCCACCGGCAGGCGCTTGTTCGTAAGCCGCAGCAGCGCCCGCCAGGCCGTATCCCGCGCTTTCTGATACTGCCGGTAGGTGGACGACATGGGCGCTCCTCCCCTCCATACGCTGAAAAATAAAAGTGGAAAGTGAAAAGTGAAAAGTGGAAAGCGATAGCGTGATCCATACGATTTTACCGCCGTTCAAATCTTCACTTTTCACTTTCCACTTTTCACGTTTTGCTTTATTCCGTCCGCTTGTCGCCCCAGAAGAACAGGGCCACGGTGCCGGGGCCGGTATGACTGCCGATGACCGTGCCGATGGAATTGATGAGTACCTTGCCGTTCAGCTTGGGGAAGGCCGCCTCCACCAGTTCCGCCACGGCTTTGGCGTCCTCCTCGCAGGCGGACTGGGAAATAAAGCACTTGCCGTTGTAATCCGCCCCGTTTTTCACGTGAGCCTGCATCTGCTCCACAATGCGGGAGATGACCTTTTTCTTGGTACGAATCTTTTCCCGGGGGATCAGTCGGCCCAAATTGTCCATATTCAGCAGGGGGCAGATTTTCAGCGCCGTGCCGAACCAGCCCGCGGCCTTGGAAATGCGGCCGCCCTTCACATAGAAGGTCAGATCGGTGGAGAAGAACCAGTGATGCATTTCCAGCTTATGGGTTTCCACCCACTCGTGCAGGGTGTCGATATCCATGCCGCCGTCCCGGAGATCGGCCAGGGTATCCATCAGCAGGCCGTAGCCGGAGGAAGCGCCCAGGGAATCCACGATATAGATTTTCCGCTCGGGGTACTTTTCCCTGAGGGTTTCCCGGGCCAGCACCGCCGAATTGTACACGCCGGAAATGCCGCTGGACAGGCACACGTGCAGGATGTCCTTTCCCTGCTCTAAGAAGGGCGTGAAGTAATCCACGAACTCGCCCTCGTTGATTTGGGAAGTTTTGGTTTCCGCGCCGTTCGCCATGGCCTGATAAAAATCGGCGAAAGGAATGCTATGGCCCAAATCGTCGGCGTAGGGCTTGCCATCCAGATAAAAATGGAAGCAAATGTAGTGAATATTCCGTTCGTCAAAATGCCGCTGGGACAGGTCGGCGGTGGAGCAGCAGCTGAGAATAAAATCGCTCATTGGTGTTTCCCTTCTTTCTTCCGTTGAAAGCGCTTGCCCGAACGCCTTTGGGACAGGCAGCGCCCTCAAAAAAGATTATACGCGAATGGAAAAATCCTGTCAAGCGCGAAAGAAAAAGCGCGGGCGTTACGCCATGATTTCGCCATTTTTATACGCTTTCCAGCTTTCCGCGTGGAGCTTCCGGCGGAAGGGAAACAGGGCGGCGCTTTCCCGGGTGGGGTACACGCGGTTGGTGAACAAAAGCACCCAGAAACCGGTCTCCGGCTCCACCAGCAGACTGGTGCCCGTAAAGCCGGTATGGCCAAAGCAATGTGCCGGAACGCCGGTGCTGAAAAAGCAGTCCGGGGTGCCCGCGATGTGGAAGCCTAAGCCCCGATGCTCGTCCTGGCCGGGGGTGTAATTGCGGATGGCCTTTTGCAGGGTTTCCGGTTTCAGGAAGCCTTCTCCCCCACGGGCCAGCATGGACGCGAAGCGGATGCCGTCGCACAGGGGCATGAATACCCCCGCGTTGCCTGATACGCCTCCCTGGAACCGGGCGTTTTCATCGTGAACGATGCCGATCCAGGGCCTGCCGGACGCCGGGTCCACCTCGGTGGCGGCGCACTGGGCGGAAGGGTCGGGGCAATAGCCCGTTTCCGTCATGCCCAAGGGGCCGAAGACCCGCTCCTTTGCCAATTCGTTCAAAGGCTTGCCGAAGCGCTTTTCCAGCATTTTGGCGAACAGGATATAGCCCATGCAGGAATAAATGGGCCGCGTGCCGGGCGTTTCGTCCAGGGGATAACGCAGGATGCAGTCGACAACGTCCTTGGGATCGGTGAGCAGATGATCCAGCCGGAAGGAGGGGGTGAACCCGCCGGTGTGGGTCATGAGCATGAACACGGTAATGTCCCGCTTGTCCTCCGGCGCGTCGGGAAAAAAGTCTCCCACCCGCTCGTCCAGGGAAAGCGTGCCGTCCTCAATCGCTTTCAAGGCGACCATGGTAGGCCCCAGCACCTTGGACAGGGACGCCATGTCCCATCGGGTATGTTCGTCCACCGGTGCGTCCCCGGGCAGAGGCGCTTCCCCGATAAAAGCCTTTGACAGTACATGATCCTTCACGCCAATGGCGGCGGCGGCAGCCGGGAACGCGCCCGCTTCCTTTCCTTCCGCCAGCATAGAAGTCAAATAAGACTGAAAATCAAACATGAAAACGCCTCCCCCGAATTTATTGACTGTAAAAGCAGCAAAAAGGGACGCTGGGGGCTCCGCGCCCCCAGACCCGCGCCAGGGCGGTGACCGCCCTGGACCCACATTTAGCAAACCCAACTATCGTCGTATGGCTCCTGGCCCGGCCGCTTTCAGCGGCCAACCCGGATGCAGAGCATCCGGGGAAAGTACGGGAATAATCCCCAGGAGGAAAGCGAGCTTTCCTCCCTGGGATTTTCCCGGCTTTCTCTGGGCCAGAAGCCCACGTGCTTCCGCAAACCCAAACGCAGCAGGCGGAAATTGTTTGCGTTTTCCAAGAATGCTCTTTCGCCTATTGGAGTCCAGAGGACGAAGTCCTTTGGTGCAGTGTTCAGGGGCCGCAGAGGCCCCTGCCTCGCAACTGTTTTATCTTTCTTCTGCAATCTTATTATAATGCTGTTCCACTGATTGCGCAATAAAGATATTACGAAAAAAGGCTGCCGCATTGCTGCGGCAGCCGGAAATATCCTATCGGTTACGCCCAGGGATTTTCGGTGGGATAGGGCAGGGACTTGGGCTGGTTGTAGGCGATGTCCTTGACGCCTAAGAACTTGAAGACCTCGAAGAGGGCCTTGCCGTGATGGCCGAAGGCCACGGCGCCGTGGTGAGGATAGCGCTTCTGGATCAGCACGTGGCGGTAGAAGCGGCCCATTTCCTTGATGGCGAACACGCCGATGCCGCCGAAGGAGGTGGTGGCCACGGGCAGCACTTCGCCCTCGGCGATGTAGGAGCGCAGGTCGCCGTTGCTGTCGCACTGGAGGCGGTAGAAGGTG
>JAFSNT010000103.1 GCA_017443295.1 Clostridia bacterium | reverse complement strand
CAACTTGAATAGAAAAAAACAAAACAACATCCGCCTGTCGCTGGGAGATACGAAAGTTTGAGGGCTTCTGGCCCAAGAAAGCCGGGCGGCCGGGCCAGAAGCACAAGGCTATCAAGTTCGTCATTTCTTCCAAGTAACAGCGGGAACTTGCTTTCTTTCCGCGTCAGGTAATATCCGCGGGTGAGGGTCCAGGGAGATCATCTCCCTGGTGGGGTGTGGGGCAAAGCCCCACTGATCTCCTGGTTTCTTAAAGTGTTCTTTACTTCATTTGACAAAGGAGAAAACAGAATGCCTGTATTTCACTCCCTGGAAGACGCCCGGGCGTATTTTGAACGAGATCGGTTCGCCATGGAAAACGGCGTGGTGCTGGAAAGCGTCTCCCCCGGCGGCGCGGTTTGCAGCCTTGTGCTCACCGCCCGTCACCGGAACGCCGAGGGCGGCGTCATGGGCGGGGCGATCTTTACCCTGATCGACCTGTGCTTTGCCGCTGCGGCCAACAACACCCACAAGCCCACCGTGGCCCAGCAGGTGAGCATGAACTTTTTAAGCGCCGCAAAGGGCGAAAAGCTGATTGCAAAAGCTGCCTGCCGCAAGGACGGAAAAACCAGCTGCGTCTATCAGGTGGACGTTTCCGACGATTTGGGCCGGGACGTGGCGCAGGCGGTCGTGACGGGGTTCAAGCTATAAATATGATAAAAAGCGCATACGCTTCGGTTTTTCAGCCGATGCGTATGCGCTTTTTTATCAATTATAGGATCAGGTCTTCCACCACATCGTCCAGCACAGCCATCACAATGGGCTTGCCTTTATCGCTTAGGTCCTGGCAGGGCAGGTCGTCGGAGGAAAGGGGCGTCAGCAGGCCGCCGTGCTGAAGCACAGTAAAGGCGCGGGTGTTGGAAATGCGGGCGGCGGCAGCCACATAGGAGCCGGTGGAGCCGGATTTATTGAAATACACACACTTTACGCCCTTCCCGGCGCGGCCCTGGGTATCAAACATGGCGCTCATAAGACGCTTGCCGTAGCCCCGTTCCGTGAACAGCAGAATCTGGTCAGACACGGCGATGGGGCAGGCCAGAACCACCTGATCGTCCTCGTCTACCTTCATGCCCTTTACGCCCGCGCTGACACGGCCCATTTCCGGCACGTCGTCCAGGGCGAAGCGGATGCTCATACCTTTCCGGGTGATCATGAGCAGGTCGGCCCCTTCCTCGGCGGGGGCCACGGACAGCAGGGTGTCGCCATCCTTTAAGTTAATGGCGGCGAACTTGGAGCGCTTTACGTCGTAATCCGCCGCGCTGGTGCGCTTCACCTGGCCCTGGCGGGTAAAGAACATAAGATCGCCCATGGCGTTCAGGCTGCCGGGAGTAATGAGCAGCAGGGCCACACATTCTTCCCCGTTTTCCAGGCCCGCCAGCACGCTGGTCAGGCTGCCGCCCCGCTCCCGGGGCTTGGCGGTTTCCGCCAGCGCGCCCACGGACAGCGGATAACAGTTGCCTAAGTTGGTGAAGAAGTACAGGGTATGATCGGTTTGGGTGTGGAACAGATACCGGTTCCGGTCGCTTTCCTTTTCCGGCATGTCCAGCTTTTCATAAATCCGTGGCGCAACGCGGCGAAGCTGGCCGCCCCGGGTGAGGAACACCACGGCTTCTTCCGGCAGGGGGCCTTCTTCCACCTCGGGCAGGGCTTCTTCCGGCTCTTCCTTCACGATCTGGGTGCGGCGGTCGTCCCCGAACTGGGCGGAAATTTCCCGCAGCTCTTTTTTGATGACGTTCATCAGCTTTTTTTCGCTTTTCAGGATGCTTTCCAGGGTTTCGATCAGCTTCAGAATATCGGCGTATTCCTTGCGGAGCGCTTCGATTTCCAGGCCGGTCAAACGCTGCAAGCGCAGATCCAGAATGGCCTGGGCCTGCACGTCCGTAAAGCCGAAGCGATCCATCAGCCGCTGCTTGGCTTCCTTGCCGCTGCGGCTGGCGCGGATCAGGGCGATGACCTCGTCCAGGTTGTCCACCGCAATGATCAGGCCCTCCAAGATATGGGCCCGGGCTTTGGCCTGATCCAGTTCGTACTGGGTGCGGCGGGTGACCACTTCCTTCTGGTGGCGGATGAAGTGGCCGATCACCGTTTTCAGGCCCATCAGCACCGGCTTGCCCGCCGCCACGGCCACCATGTTCACCCCGAAGGTCACCTGCAAATCGCTGTACTTGTACAGCGCCGCCAGCACCTTCTGGGGATTGGCCTCCTTCTTGAGTTCGATTACCGCCCGCATGCCGGTGCGGTCGCTTTCGTCCCGGATATCGTGAATCAGGCCCAGCTGGGCCTTTTTTTCTTCCGACAGCTTCAAAATCTTTTCCAGCATGGCGGCCTTGGCCACGCCGTAGGGGATTTCATGGATCACGATCAGGGTGCGCCCGGAGGGCCCCGGTTCCATGGTCACCTTGGCCCGCAGGGTCAGCTTGCCGCGCCCCGTTTCATAAGCAGTACGAAGCTCCGGCGTATCCAGCAGGATGCCGCCGGTGGGAAAATCGGGGCCGGGCACGGCCTTCATGAGTTCGTCCAAAGAAATATTTTCGTCGTCGATTTGCATGCATACCGCTTCCGTCACTTCCCGCAGGTTGTGGGGCGGAATGTTGGTAGCAAGGCCCACGGCAATGCCGGACGCGCCGTTCACCAGCAGGTTCGGGAAACGGGCGGGCAATAAATCCGGCTCTTTCAGGGTATCGTCAAAATTCAGGCGGAAAGGCACGGTGTCCTTTTCGATGTCCCGCAGCATTTGCAGGGCCAGGGGGGCCATGCGGGCTTCGGTGTATCGCATGGCGGCGGCGCTGTCGCCGTCGATGGAGCCGAAATTGCCGTGGCCGTCCACCATCACCCCCCGCAAAGAGTAGGGCTGGGCCATGCGGGTCAGGGCGTCGTACACGCTGGTGTCCCCGTGGGGATGATATTTACCCAAGCAGTCGCCCACGATGCGGGCGCACTTGCGGTGGGGCTTGTCCGGGGTCAGGCCCAACTCGTGCATAGTGAACAGGATGCGCCGCTGCACGGGCTTCAAGCCGTCCTCCACCCGGGGGATGGCGCGCTCCAAGATGACGTATTCCGCATAAGGCATCATGCTCTGATGCAGAACGTCTTCCAAAGGCGTTTGTATGATATCCGGAGTCAATACCGGTTCCGGCGGTTTTTTGGGCATATGGATGTTCCTCCGCATCAATACCAGTTTCCGCTTACTGCGCGTTTGCGGGCGCGGCGGTAGATTTCAGCTTTTCATCAAAATGGTCGGCCTTGTTGAATTCGGCGTGTTCGATGATGTATTCCCGCCGGGGTTCCACCTTTTCGCCCATGAGAACGGTGATCAGGGAATCGGCTTCAGCAGCGTCCTCGATGGTCACCTGCATGAGCTTGCGATGGGCGGGATCCATGGTGGTTTCCCACAGCTGCTCCGGGTTCATTTCGCCAAGGCCCTTGTAGCGCTGCAAGGTGTAGCCTTTCAGCCCCGCCGTGGCTTTTTTCAGCTCCCGGTCATCGTAGGCGTAGTGAATATCGTTGTTTTTCTTTACCGCGTACAGGGGCGGCATGCCGATGTATACGTGGCCGTCCGCCACCAAATCCCGCATATAGCGGAAGAAGAAGGTGAGCAGGATGGAGCGGATATGCGCCCCGTCCTGGTCGGCGTCGGCTAAGATGATGACCTTGTGGTATTTGAGGGAGGAAAGATCAAAGTCCTCCGCGATGCCGGTGCCAAGCGCCGTGATGATGGAACGGAATTCATCGTTGGCCAAGACCTGATCTAGCCGCTTCTTTTCGGCGTTCAGGGGCTTGCCGCGCAGGGGCAGGATGGCCTGGAAGCGCCGGTCGCGGCCCTGCTTGGCGCTGCCGCCGGCGGAATCGCCCTCCACGATGAACAATTCGTTATCAACCGCTTTTCGTCCCGTGCAGGCGGACAGCTTGCCAACCAATGGCGCTGCTTCCAGTTCGTTCTTGGCCCGCGCTAAATTGCGGGCCTTTCGGGTGGCTTCCCGCACCCGGGCGCTCTTCACGGCCTTTTCCAGAATCTTCTGCGCAAGCTCCTGGTTTTTCAGGTTTTCCAAAAATTCATACAGCTTTTCGGTGACGACGGCTTCCACGGCGGGGCGCACTTCGGTATTGCCCAAGCGGCCCTTGGTCTGCCCCTCGAACTGGGGATTTTTCACCATGGTGGTCAGCACCACGGTGATGCCCTCCCGGAAGTCCTCACCGGCCAAATTGTTGTCCTTTTCTTTCAGCACGCCGATCTTTCGGGCGTAATCGTTCAGCGCTTTCGTCAGCGCCGCCCGGAAGCCCGTTTCGTGGGTGCCGCCCTCGCCGGTGGGGATGTTGTTCACATAGGAAAACACCGATTCGGTGTAGCTGTCGGTATACTGGATGGCGGCGGCGCAGATCACGTCGTCCCGTCTGCCCTCGAAAAAGATGGGTTCCTCGTGAAGGGGCGTTTTGTCCCGGTTCAGGAACTTCACATAATCCACGATGCCGCCCGCGAAGCAGTATTCCGCCTGGGCCTTGCCTTCCTCCTTCGTGCGCTCGTCCGTAAAGGAGATTTTGAGGCCCTTATTGAGGTACGCCAATTCTCGCAGCCTGCGGCGCACCGTATCCCCGTTGAACACCGTTTCCTCAAACACCGTATCGTCCGGCAGGAAGCGGATCAGGCTGCCCCGCTTGCGCGTGTTGCCCACCTTTTCCAGCTCCGTCACCGGATGCCCGGCCACGAATTTCTTCTGCTTGGGATCGTACCAGTTTTCATACCGCTGGGTATAGTGGCTCCAATCCCTGAAAATGTCAACCGTCAGCCACTTCGAGAGGGCGTTCACCACCGACGCGCCCACCCCGTGCAGACCGCCGGAATAGGCGTAATTGTCGTTGCCGAATTTGCCCCCGGCGTGGAGCTTGGTAAAAATCACCTGTACGCCGGGCACGCCCAACTGCGGATGGGTGTCCACGGGCATGCCGCGCCCGTTGTCCCACACGGAGGCGGAGCCGTCCTTATGCAGCGTCACCGCCACCTCGGTGGCGAAGCCGCCCATGGCCTCGTCGATGGCGTTGTCCACGATTTCCCACAATAAATGATGCAGGCCCCGGCTGCCGGTAGAGCCGATATACATGCCGGGCCGCATGCGCACGGCGTCCAGCCCCTCCAGCACCTTGATGCTGCCCGCGTCGTAATTCTGCGCCATAAAGCACCTCGTTCCCTTTCGTTGCAGGCGGCTTTTTCTTTCGTCGAAAAAAGCCGCCTGCCTATTGTACCACATCTTGCCCGCATTTGCAAAAGCTGTTTCAAGACCCGGTTGAAGCTTTTATTTCTTTTGCGCTTTTGCAGGAAAAACAGGACGCGCGTCGTATAGATAAAAGATGCGTCTTTTTGCAATTCAAGCGACGGGAGGACAAAGCATGCTGACGGAGGAAACGCTGCGGGATATAGCGGGAGAGGAAATCTATACCCAGGGCCGCGCCATCTTCCATCGGGCGCTGGTGCGGGAAGCGCGCCGCGCGAAGGATGAAATCGTTTATTTGGTGTCCGGCGAGGAAAAGCACCTGGTCTCGCTTTCCCTCGGGGCCATCCGCTGCGACTGCGGGCAGAATCCCTGCCCCCACGGCGTGGCCGCCGCCCTGACCGCCCTGGAAACGGGCGTCCTACAGGAAATGGAGCGCAGGCGCGCCCAGCTGGCCGTGCCCGCCCTGTTCGAGGCGGTTTATTCCATGCTGCCGGAAACGGACGGCATTCGCCTTTCCCCCGCTTTATTCCTGACGCGGGAGGGCCTGCGCATCGGCCTGCGCATCGGGGAAGAAAGGATGTACGTGGTGCGCCACATTCCCCGTTTCCTGCAATGCCGGGAAAGCGGCGAAGCGCTGCCCTTCGGCAAGGGCTTTGAATACCGCCCCCAATGGATGCGGTTCGGGGAAAGCCAGAATCATTTATTGGATATCTTAGCCGAATGCTGTGAAAACGGCGTCGCCCAGACCTTGAACGGCGCGGAAGCGCGGATCATGCTGCTGCCGCCCCGGGCCGCCGTGCGGGTGCTGGACGCCCTCAAGGACATTCCCTTTACCCTGCAAATCAACGGCAAGCAATACGCCCTGAACGGCGTCGGCAGCCGGATGCTGAACCTTAATTTTCATTTGAGCGGGTCGCCCCAAAAGCTGAATATCACCGCCGAGCTTCCCAACGTGCTTTATCCCCTCACTCGGGATTTCCGCTTTGTGCTGGCGGACGGGGAATGCCTGCTGATCCCGCCGGAGCAGCGGGGCCTGCTTTCCGCCCTGCATCGGTTTTCCGACGGGCGGGAGGCCCAATTTTCCTTTTCGGCCCAGGAAACCCAGCGGGTCATGAGCGAGCTGCTGCCCTTTTTGCTGCGGGTGGCCACCGTCACCATCGACCCTTCCTTGGAAAGCCATTTCCTGCATCTGCCCCTGGTGGCCCGGGTGTATTTGGACAAGGAAGGGCCGGACGTGACGGCCCAGGTGGCCTTTGCCTACGGTCAGCTGTCTCTTGACCCCTTTTCCCCCGAATCGGCCCCCGGCGACGCATTGCTTTTGCGGGACGCGGCGAGCGAGCGGGCCGTGCTGGACGAATTGGCCCAAGACGGCTTCCACGTATACAGGGGCCGCGTCTATTTGAGCGGCAGCGAACGCATTTATGATTTCGTGACGGAAGGCGCGGCGCGGCTGACCCAGTGCGCCGAGGTGTTTTTCAGCAAAGATTTCAAGCGCCTGACGCCCCGCAGGCCCCAGCTTTCCGGCGCGATGCAGATGCGAAACGGCCGCCTGCAATTAAAGCTCCTGGACGGCGATACGCCGGTAGAAGAACTGTATCCCCTTTTGGAAGCCCTGCGCAAAAGAAAGCGGTATTTCCGCTTCAAGCAGGGCACGTTCCTGGACCTCTCTGACCTTTCGGAATGGCAGCCCCTGGCCCAGGTGATCGCGGAAAACAAGGAAACCACGGGCAAGGAGGAGCTGGGGGCCTGCTGGGCGGCCTATCTTTCCGCCCTTATTCAGGAAAACCGCCTGAACGTCAGGCTGGACGAGGGCGCGGCCCAGGCCGCCAGCCTGAATTACACCCCGCCGGAGGCTCCCGTTTCCTGCCTGCGGCCCTATCAGGCGCGGGGCTACGCCTGGCTCATGTCCCTGCACGCCTTAGGCATGGGCGGCATTTTGGCGGATGATATGGGCCTTGGCAAAACGGTGCAGATGCTCAGCGCCCTGCTTTCCGCCGTGCAGAACGAAAAGGAGCGCAAGCCCTCCCTGATCGTGGCCCCCACGTCGCTGACCTACAACTGGCTCAGCGAGTGCGAACGCTTCACGCCCCAGCTTTCCGTGCTGCTGCTCTCCGGCAGCCAGACGGCTCGGGCGGAGCAGCTGGAGGCCCTTTCCGGGAAAAACGCGCCGGATTTAGTCATCACCAGCTATCCCCTCATTCGGCGGGATATCGCTCTCATGCGGGATATTCCCTTCCGCTTCGCCGTGCTGGACGAAGCCCAGCAGATCAAAAACGTGCAGAGCGTAGGGGCGCATGCCGTGAAGCAATTGACGGCGGACACCCGCATCGCCCTCACCGGCACGCCCATGGAAAACCACGCGGGGGAACTGTGGAGCATTTTTGATTTCGTGCTGCCCGGCTATCTGCCCCGGTACACCGATTTCCTGCGCCGCTGGGGCGAGGGCCAGAACGCCGACGACCTGCGCCGCCGCATCCGCCCCTTCCTCATGCGCAGAGTAAAGGCCGACGTGCTTTCCGAACTGCCCGAAAAGATGGAAAGCCTGCTCATGGCCGAGCTTTCCCCGGAGCAGCGGCGGGTATACGACGCGGTGCTGCTGCAAAAGCGGGAGCGGGTGGATCAGATTTTGAAGGACAGGGGCCTCAGCCGGGGCCGGGCGGAGGTACTTTCCGCAATTACGGAGCTAAGGCAAATCTGCTGCCATCCTGCCCTGTGCCTGCCGGATTACAACGGCGTATCCGGCAAACTGGAATTGCTCATGGATATTCTGCCCGGCGCTTTGGCCTCCGGGCGGCGGGCGCTGGTGTTTTCCCAGTTCACCTCCATGCTGCACATCATCGAAAAGCGGCTCACCCAGGAAAACATTCCTTACCTGTACTTAGACGGGGAAACCCCCGCCGCCAAACGCTTAGAGCTGACGGAGCGTTTCAACAAGGGCGAAACGGGCGTCTTCCTCATCTCCCTGAAAGCGGGCGGCACGGGGCTGAACCTGACGGGGGCCGATCTGGTGATCCATTACGACCCCTGGTGGAACCCCACGGCGGAGGAACAGGCCACGGGCCGCGCCCACCGCATCGGGCAGACGAAAAAGGTGGAGGTGCTGCGGCTGGTGGTACACCAGTCCATCGAGGAACAGGTGGTTCACATGAGCGACCGCAAGCGCCGCCTGTTCGATAAGCTGATCACCCCCGGCGAGGAGCTGCCCACCAGGCTCACGGAAAAAGATATTCTGTCTTTGTTTGACGCGGACTGGAAAGTATAGTATAATAGAAACGTATGAACGACAACTGCTGAGCAATTAAAAGGCGGAAACACAAATGCATTTTTCCCAAACTCCCTCCATGAATCCCAAGCGGCGGCGGCTGTACCTGCTGCTGCTGACGGCGGTGCTGCTGGCGCTGTTCGTGCTGATCGCCCGCACGCTGCTTTCCCCCGGCGGGAAATCCCTTTCCGCCGTGAAGCTTCGGTGCAAGGTCACCCAGGACGTGACGCCCTTCGGCAGCGAGATCCTGTATTACGACGGCCTGACCCTCTATTGCCTCCGTTCCAACGGCGCGGAGCGCTGGAGCTATCCCCTGGGCGAAAACGCCTTCTTTTCCTGCGGCGATTCCATGATCGCCGCCTGGGCGGGCACCCAGCTGCATATCATTGACCACAACGGAAACGCCACCTACAACGAAAGCTTGGCCAGCCCCATCCAGTTCGTGCGGGTGGGCAGCAAATACGTGGGCATCGTAATGGGCAGCGATATCGGCCCCACCCTGGAAATCAAGGATATGCAGGGCAATCGCGCGGAAATCGAAAGCGAATCCTATAAGGAACTGATCATGCTGGACGTGGGCTTTTTCAGCGACGGGGAATTTGTGTGGACCACCGCCCTGGACTCCTACGGCAGCGTGCCCGAAACCACCCTGAACACCTATCGGTTACACGTGAGCCGCAGCGGCAGCATTTCCTTGGGCGATCATCTGGTGTACGCCGTGGTTTACGCGGGCCAACAGCTGAACGTGGTCAGCACCCAGCAGATTCGCAAGTACAATTACCGGGGCACCCTGGATCCCAGCGGCACGGTGCTGGTCTACGGCTGGCAGATGATCGACAGCGCGGTGAACGGCAACGAGGCCATGCTGCTGTTCACGCCCACCAAATCCATCTCCGAATCCAACAATATCAATCAGCTGCGCCTGATTTGGGGCAAAACGGACAAGCGCTATTCCCTGCCCTCCCTGTGCATCAGCGCGGCGCTGTACGGCCGCAGGATCTACGCCTTTTCCCCGGATATGGTTTACCGCGCCGACGTGAACGCCAAGCGGTTCGACCCCATCGGCCTGTCCGAGGCGCTGGGCGAACAGCAAGTGACGCAGTATTTGGGCATGCTGAAAAACGGCGTGGCCCTGCTGGCCTGCGACAGCGACGTATACGCCGTTAAGCTGCAATGAGAAAAGAAGTTGGCCTGTACGTACACATCCCCTTCTGCGTAAGAAAATGCGCCTACTGCGATTTTCCCTCCTTCGCGGGGCGGGAAAAGGATATGGAAGCGTATGCAGATCGGCTGATCGGGGAAATGAAGGAAAAGGCCGATCCCGGCGTTATCGTCGCCACCCTGTATGTCGGCGGCGGCACGCCCTCCCTGCTGCCCCCCGCGCTGATGGAGCGGATTTTGGAGGCGCTTCGGAATACCTTTGATTTTCTGCCCGACGCGGAATGCTCCTGCGAGTGCAACCCCGGCACGGTGACGGAAGACTTTTTGCGAACGCTGAAAAAAGGCGGCGTCAACCGCCTGTCCTTCGGGGCGCAGGCATGTCAGGAGCGGCTTTTGCGGCTCCTGGGCCGCATCCATACCTGGGAGCAGGTGGAAGAAAGCGTATCCATGGCCAAAGCCCGGGGCTTTTCCAACCTGAACCTGGATCTGATGCTGGGCCTGCCCGGCCAAACCCTTTCCGACGTGGAAGAAACACTGGAAAAAACCCTGTCCCTTTCCCCCACCCATCTTTCCTGCTATGGCCTGATCGTGGAGGAAGGCACGAAAATGCACGATCAGGTGGAGCGCGGCGCGTGGCGGCTGCCGGATGAAGAAACGGAACGGGACATGTACGAACTGTGCAGAAGCGCCCTTTCCCGCCGCGGCTTCATCCAGTACGAAATCAGCAATTTCGCCCTGCCGGGCTTTGCCTGCCGCCATAACTTAGACTGCTGGCGAAGAAGAGAGTATATCGGTTTAGGCAGCTCCGCCTGCGGCTTTCTGGACGGTGTACGCTATCGCAATCCCCCCGCCCTGGACGATTATCTGGCGGGCAAGCCCCCCGAAAAAACGATCCTCACCCCGGAGGACGCCCGGTTTGAAAGCGTGATGTTAGGCCTTCGCACCGTGGAGGGCGTATCCGAGGAAGCGTTTTATCGCATGCACGGCGTACCCCTTTGGGACGTATACGGGGAAAAGCTGAAAAATTCCCTGAAAAACGGCCTGGTGATCCGGGAAAACGGTTTTTTGAAGCTCACCCGGCGGGGCATGGACCTGCAAAACCGCGTATTGGTGGATTTATTATAGTTTTTCGGGAACAAAACGTTTCCGTGGATCGTATTCTATACAGAAGCCAACATTCGGGAGGAAATTGCCATGAAACGCTGCCTGAACAAGATCCTGCTGCTGGCGGCATGCCTGTGCCTCGCGCTGAGCGCAGCCGCGCCCGCCCAGGCGGAGCCGACGGCGAACTACACCAACATGGGCATATACGATTATGCCCTGGTTTCGGGCACGGACAGCCTGAACCTCCGTTCCGGCCCGGGCACGGAATACCAGTGGCTCGGCTCCCTGGCCGCCGGAAACTGGGTGGGCGTCATGGGCGAAAGCGGCAATTGGTACCATGTGTACGTCCTCAAAACCGGCCAGTTCGGCTACATGAGCAAGAACTTTTTGAAACGCGGGGACGGCGGCTCCGGCGGCAGCACCACCGGCGTGGTCAGCAACCCCATCCCCACCCAGTTTTTGAACCTGCGCTCCTACCCCAGCTACAGCGCCCCGGTGCTGGGCATCTTCTACAACGGCGCCACCTTCACCCTGCTTTCCGCCACCGGGGACGGCTGGTATCAGGTGCAGATCAGCGGCATGACGGGGTATTTCCGCAAGGAATATGTGCGGCTCAACGGCGGCGGCCAGACGGCCTACGTTCGCTCCGCCAACGGGGGCAAGGTAAACCTGCGCTCCGCCCCCTCCTATAACGGCTCCAGCATCGTGGGGCAATACGCGCCGGGCACCCAGGTTTCCGTGGTGCTTTCCTCTCCCCTGGCCGGTTCCTTCTGGAAAATCAACATCAACGGCGCGGCGGGCTATATGGATTCCACTTATTTGTCCACTTCCTCCCCCGTTTACCCCGTCGATCCCGTTTATCCCATTCCCGGCCCAGCTCCCGTCACCCACGGCACCGCCGTGGTGAAAAACCCCAAGGCCAGCCAGAAGCTGAACCTGCGCGCCCAGCCCTCCACCTCCGCCAAGATCATCGCCCAGTACGGCAACGGCGTGAAATTCCAGGTGATCCAGGCGGGCGAAACCTGGACGAAGGTCTACGGCAGCGCCTCCGGCAACATCGGGTACTTTATGACCAAGTACCTGACCCTGTCCGGCGTATCCTATATGAAAACGGTGAAGAACGGCAATTCTTACGTGAACCTGCGTTCCTCCCCCAAGAAAACCGCCGGAAACGTGTATACCAAGGTGCCCTCCGGGGCCACCGTCACCGTGCTGATCCCCGGCGACGAATGGACCAAGGTGCGCTATAACGGCACGGTGGGCTATATGATGACCAGCTTCCTCAAATAAACCGAATCAATAACTGTTGTACTAAGCATGTTGAGAAAAAGGTAGGAAGTAGGAGGTAGGAGGTAGGAAGTTTTATATTGCCTGTACGAAAAAGGAACTGTTTACAACATGCTTTCAGTGTCAGACAAGATGAAACCTCCTACCTCCTACTTCCAACCTCCTGCCTCGACCCCATCTGGAACTGCTCGACTGAACAGACGCAGAAACCCGCGGCGCGGTTTTTGATCCTGCGCGTCCGCGGGTTTCATGTTTTTGGAAACAATTATTCCGTGAAGTCTTCCCGTTTTCCCTCTTTCAGGAGATTTTTGTTTCTGTACATCTGCTTGTCCGCGCGCTCGAAGACGGGGGCCACGCTGGTTTCATCATGCAGCTTCGCCATGCCGCAGGCAATGATGATCCCGCCGGTGAGGGAAGCCACCGCGTTGTGATCGCTCACCTTTTGCAGCAGCTCATCCAGGATCTTATAGTCTCTTCCCTGGCTGATCACGGCAAACTCGTCGCCGCCCACGCGGAAAACGGGGCTGTGCTTGAAGATTTCGCAGATGATGCCGGAGGCTTCGCGCAGATACTGGTCGCCCGCCTGATGCCCGGTGCTGTCGTTGACCTTTTTCAGATCGTTCACGTCGAAAATGACGATGGCGAAGGGCGGCTGGCGGTGTTCGGCGATCTGGCGATCCATTTGCGTTTCCGTCACCAAATAGGCATGCCGGTTTTTCACGCCGGTCAGGGCGTCGATATTGGCCTGGGACTGGGCCTGGGCCAGGCGCTTTTCCAGCTCCTCCTCCTGCCGTACCTGGGCGTCGATGTTGTTGAGGCCGACGATGAGGCGGGTGCCTTCTTTTTCCTCCACGATGGCGGCCTTCATCTGCACGTGGATGGGCTTGCCCTCCATCATGAAGCGGTAGCCCAAGGTAAAAATGCCGCTGCGCCCGATTTCCGCTAAAATGTTTTCCTTGGTGAAGGATGTGAGGAAGCGGTTCAGATCCTCCGGGTAATTGTAGACGCGGGCCACTTCCCGGACTTTTTCAAAGAAGTTTTCGCCTTCCTTCGCCTGCGCGAAGCCCTTTTCATAATCCACGGTGGCGCTGAACTCGCGGTAGCGGTTGGTTTCTGGATCAACCGTGTAAACGACAATAAAGTTGCCTGTGAGGGCGTGGAGGCGGGCGTAAACGATGCGCTCCTCCTGAATCTTTTCTTCCGCCCGGCGCTGCCGCATCAGCTCGTCCACGTCCGAAATGGCGAAGACGACGAAACGAGCATCGTCCTCCATGCGGGAAATCTTCATCTGCACATAGAAGGGCGTGCCCCGCTCGATGCGGCGGAAGGTCAGCTCGTATACCTTGTTATGATGCAGGGTTTCGCTGAGGAAGTCCCGGTTCATGGTTTTCATATATTCTTCCAGATCGTCCGGGTGGATATACATATTGGCTTCCCTGTGGGCGGTCTCAAAGAAGTCGCTTCCCCGCCGGGCCTCGTTCAGCACGCCGCACGCGTCGTCGGTATGGAAGGCGATGAATTCGTCGCTCTCCATATTCACGTAGTACAGGTCTGTGCAGTCCCTGGCCAGGGCATGGGCCACGTGGGTATAAATGGTGGCGGTGCTGCTCGCCTTTTTGTAGGCGTTCTCCAGCTTGCGCCGGTATTCTTCTTCGTCGTTGGTGATGCCGAGAATGATCTTTTCCCCGTCGCTTTCCTGGATCAGCGTGGCCCGCAGGCTCACCGGCAGGGGCTTCCCGTCCATGAGCATGCGATAATTGTGGATGAGGGAACCGTTCTTGTGAATTTCCGCCAGCATGTTTTCTTTGGTGAGGACCCGCAAATGCCGCTCCAGATCCTCCGGGGCGATGGCCTTGGGGGAATCGCGCAAAACGTCCGCAAAGAAATTCCCCTGCTTTGACAGGCCGACGTTCTCATACGCCTTCGACGCGTCGTATTGCGTATATTGCCCCGTGGTGGGATCAATGATATACAGCACCAGATAGTCCGGCGACAGGGCGGCGATCCTGCCCAGGGACTTTTTTTCCTGCCGCAGCTTCTTTTCTTCCTCCTGCTGCTTCATCTGCGCGTCGATCATGCTGATGCCAATAATGATCCTGTTTCCGCTGGACTGCATGCGGTTGATTTTCATATTCACGTATTTGGGCGTGCCGTCGTCCACCACCCGGAACGTAAAGGAAAACACGCCCTGTTCGTCCAGCGCCTGAATGATCTTCTCTTTGGTGCACGCCGCGTTAAAGGATTCTTGATCCTCTTTATAAATATCATGGGCGCTGCGGCTTCTTACGTCGAAGAAGTTTTCGCCGTGCTGCTCGATGGCCATTTCCATGCCGCCCACGGGGGAGCTGTACTCGATGAACTGATCCGTGTCCAGATCGACCACGTAGATGCTGTAATAGTCCGCGGCCAAAGCCCTGGCGATGTCCATATAGGTGGTGCTTTCATCCGGCTCCGTAATGGACAGCACGGCGAAGGCGAAGGAATCCTTTCCGTTCACCGGATTATGCACGATCCTGCGCAGGAAGGAATGCACCACGGAGCGGTCTTCCAGTTCTTCGTCGATGAAGGCGCGGTCGTCGCTGCTGCGGCACTGCGCGATGGCCTTCATGATATCGGAGCCGTGGCCGTCCACCAGCATGGAGTATTCCCTTTCCGGATCGGATATTTCCAGCTTGAACGCGCGTTTCATGAAATCCCGCAGGGATTGGTTGGTACGCACGTACCGCAGCTTGTCGCCCTCGCTGTTGACCTCCATGATGCCCATGGGCACGGTGTCGAAGGTGTTCCTGATCACGCTGTCGTCCTTGTTGGCCAGGAAGGAAAGGTCGTAGAGGTTGAGCCGGCCCATGGTGTCGTAATAGGCGGACTGCCGCATATCCTCGATGCCGTCCCGGATATCCTTCGTGTATTTTTCAATGACGCGCTCCGGCAGGGCGGGCTTCATGAAATAGTAGCCCTGCAGCTTGGCGCAGCCGATTTCCTGCAGGAAATGAACCTGATCCTCCGTTTCCACGCCCTCGCAGACGGTGTCCACGCCCAAAGAGGTGGCCATCTTCATCATTTCCGTCAGGATGATTTTGCCTTCGTCCCCCTCGTTGAGCCGCCGCATGAAGCCCATGTCAAATTTGATCAGGTCAAACTTGACGCTCTGCAGCACGTCCAGGGAGGAATACCCGCTGCCGAAATCGTCCATCCACACCTGGAAGCCCTGGGCGCGGAAGCGTTCGATCTGTTCCTTGATGTAATCGAAATCGCTGCCCAGCAGGCTTTCCGTGATCTCGATGTGGATCAGCTTCCGATCCACCCCCGCCGCGTCCACCAGGGCGCAGATTTCCTTCACCAGGTCGCAGGCGTCAAAATCCGCCCGGGAAAAGTTGATGGAAACGGGGATCATCTGGCTGCCAGCCGCTTCCACGGCTTTCAGATCCCGCAGCACCTGCCGCACGATGCAAAGATCCAGCTTGGGGATCAGCATGGCGTCCTCCAGCACCGGAATAAACGCCCCTGGCATCAGCAGGCCCCGCACGGGATCGTTCCAGCGGGCCAGGGCCTCCACGTCGCACACCTTGCCGTTGGCGGAACGGACGATGGGCTGGTAATACACCTGGATCCAGCCCTCTTCGATGGCCCTGTCCAGGTTGTCGATGATCTCCTGGCGGTTTTTCTCCTCCGCCAGCATATCCATATCAAAGAACGAATAGTAGGATTCCTTGTTGTTTTTCCGCACGTTGGCGGCCAGCCGGGCGCGGTCGCAGGCCACGGCGATTTCCACCGCCTCGATCCGATCCGGATAAACGCCGATGCGGAGGGGCAGGGTTTTGCCGTCGTTCGCTTCGGCGCAGTCCGCGATCAGCGCGTCTAAGCGCTCCTTCAGGCCCGCTTCCGGGGCGAAGGCGGCGAAATGGTCCTGGGCGAAGCGGGCGCAGCTTTCGTTGCTGAAATGCCTGGCCAAAATCGCCGCCACGGCGCGGAGCAGGCGGTCGCCCTCGGCAAAGCCGTGCCAGCGGTTGAAGCGCTTGAGGCCCGTCAGGTCAAAGAACAGAACCGCCGAATCTGTATTCCGCTCCCGCATCCTTTGGCGGCCCGCATCGGCCAGCTCGTAGAAATACGCCATGTTCGGCAGGCCCGTCATGTAATCGTAATAGGAGCCGCGGTACTGGCTTTCTTCCTTCAAAAAGCGGTTCAGCGTTTGGTTCAGCACGCTTTCGTAGGCGCCCTGGTCGACCGCGCACACGCCCTCGTTGGCGTACCAGGTCAGGCACAGGCGCATCCCCGGCTTGGGATAAATGCTCTTGCCGTAGGCGTGCAGGATGATATAATCCGGGCTTTTTAAAGTGCGGGTGCGGTAAACGATATCGTAGGGCGCGTCGAACGCCGCGAAACGGTAGGCGGCGTCGGCCACCCGGGTCTTATCGTCCGGATGGGTGGCGCGGTACATATCGCCGTCCATGACGCGGTAAGCGTCCTCCAGCGTTTTGAAGCCGAATTCATCGCAAAATCCCCGGGAAAGCGCGATCGTCACCACCCGCTTGTCGATATATTGGTAAATGGCAAACGGAATCGACAGGCCCTCCAGGATTTCCTGCGTCCTTTGATCAAAGCTGAATCTCTCTGTGTCGTTCATGCCTGAGCCTCCCGCGTAGAAAACATGGCGTCATTTCCGGTTATTTCATCCATAATCGCCACAGAACGGAACAAGTATCTGATGCTTCTTGGGTATTCCTGCGGAGATAATATAGCAGATTTGATGCGTTTTTTCAAGTTTTTGCGGAAAACGCGGGAAAATTGGCATAAAAAAATTATTGTTCCAGCGTTCTGCATTTCCGAAGAAGCCGAATAATTTCTAAATGCTGGGGGCAGACCGATTCGCACTGGCCGCAGGCCACGCAGTCCCCCGCCCGGCCCTTGCCCTGGGTGACGATGTTGTATTCCCGCACGGTGCGGAAGGCGGCGCTGCCCCGCTTGCGGTTCACCACGTTGAAGATTTCGGGAATGGGAATGCCCATGGGGCACCCCTCCGTGCAGTAATGGCAGGCGGTGCAGGGGATGGATTTATCGTTGTTCAGCGCTTCCTGGGCCCTTTGGATCACGGCCTGTTCTTCTTCGTTCAGGGGCTTAAAGCCCTGCATGGTGCGCAGGTTATCGTCCATTTGGGATAGATCGCTCATGCCGCTTAATACGGCCAGCAGGTTGCCGATCCCGGCGGCGTAGCGCAACGCCCAGCTGGCGCAGCTCCAGCCCTTGCCGGACTGTTCAAACACTTCCTTTACTTCGGGAATGGGGTCGGCCAGCACGCCGCCCTTCACCGGTTCCATGATGACGACGGGCTTTCCGTGGGCCTGGCAGATTTCATAATTTCGCCGGGAAGCCACGCCGGGGTTTTCCCAGTCGGCATAATTGATTTGCAATTGCACAAATTCCGCGTCCGGATGGGCGGCGAGCAGTTCCTCCAGCAATTCGGGGTCGGCGTGGAAGGAAAAGCCCCAATGCCGGATCAGGCCCTTTTTCTTCAGCTCCTTCACATAATCCCACATGCCGTAGGCTTCGTATTTCTGATAATTGCCCCGCTGAATGGCGTGGAGCAGATAATAGTCGATATACCCCGCCCCCGTGCGCTCCAAGCTGGTAAAAATCTGCTTTTTGGCGCTTTCCGCTTCGGTACAACCGGCGGCCATCACGTTCACCTTGGTGGCCACGGTGTAGGCGCTCCGGGGGTAGCGGTCCGCAACAGCCGCCTTGAAGGCCTTTTCGCTTTCGCCGCCGTCGTATACATAGGCGGTATCAAAATAGGCGCCGCCCGCGGCGATAAAGCGGTCGGTCATTTCGCACACCTGCGGCACGTCGATGCTGCCGTCCGCGTTCTTGGGCAGGCGCATCAGGCCGAAGCCTAAATGGAAGGGATTGCTGCTGAGGTCAATACTCATGCTTATGTTCCTCCTTTTAAAACGCTGTTTGTATACGGACGGAGAGTTGGGAGTTGAGATTTATGATATTCTTTCGCTTTATACCGCAAATTCAGTAAAGAGAGCTTACTCACTATATCTATCTCAACGCTCTGAACAATTACCGTTCCTTTTTGTACCACGTTTTTACGATCTGTTCCGCTTTCTTGTCCGCGATACAAAAGCCCAAATCGGGGTCGCGTTTCCGCAGAATCGTGGGCCAGTCCCACCAGAAGAACCCGGCGAACCAGGGTTCATCCCACATGGAAAGGAAGCAGGATTCGTAAAAATTCGCCTGCTCGTCCTCGTCAAAGGGAAATTCCCGATGGGAAAAATCATAGGGCATCATGGCGCAGCCTTTTGCGCTTCGGCACCCGATTTCCATAAAAATGATTTGCTTGTTCAGCGCCCGGGACAGGGCCGCAAGCTTCTCCTTGTGCCTGACCCATTCCGCCCGCATGCTCTCCATGGAGGCTCCCGGCGCATCCGCCACGCGGTAATAGGCCGAGGTACCGATATAATCCACCGCGTCCCACCAGGTAACGTTCTGTTCCTTGCCGTGATTGGTATTGTACACCAGGGGGCCGTGATACACCTGCCGCACGGCTTCGACGGCCTTCCGCCAATGCGCTTCCTTATGCTCCGTGCCTAACATTTCGCAGCCCACGCAGAACATTTCACAGCCGGTTTCCTCCGCGATTTCCGCGTAGTGGCACAGGAAAGCGGTGTAGGAGGAAAACCATTCCGCCCAGTAATCCTGATCGCCCCATTCCGGTTCGGGAAAGGAAATGCGCGCGCGCCAAACGCCGTCGGCACAGTTGACCATGGGCTTCATGCATACCTTGAGGCCCAAAAAATGCAGATGGTTCACGGCGGCGGCGATATCCCCGTCCGTGACGGTATAGCGGTAATCGGGCCGGATGCGGGTGGACGAAAAGCTGTCCTGCATCACAGCGAAAGCCAGGGCGGCCCAATCCCCGCCCAGTGCGGCCAGCCTTTCCCGGGATTTTGCGGCCTCCGCCGTGCGGTACACGCCGCGCCTGCCGTCGTAGCCGTAGGTAAAGCCCTTGATAAAAAACCGCTCCTGATCGTTCATACTATCTATCACCCCATCCCAGTATACGTTTTCCAGGATTTCCCGTCAACCCATTTTTTTCGTTACCATTCCCCCTTCGGGTTCATGGTAACGCGCGGGCGGGTATTGCATACCCCCCGCGAATCCGCAGCCTCAAAGGTCGCAACTCCCCTTCATGGGGAGATTGCTTCCTTTCGGCTGATCTCACCGCCGATGAAATTCCCGCCGCAGGCGGTCATCGGCGGTTCGTCCCCCCGCACGGTTTTTCCTCTCGCTACGCTCCCGGGCGGAAAAACCGCAAGGTAGAAAAATTTCCTTCGGTCGTCTTCGCTCCTTACAGAAATTTTTCGTCCTCCCGGCGTACACGCCGCCGGTGCGGATTACAGTCGGGGGAGCGCCCCCGACGCCCCCCTCCGCTGATATGCTGCTTGACTGTTATCAAGATACGTGAATGGTTACGTTTTTTGCCTTGCCATCCCTGTTTTTTTGCTTTATAATTTGCGTATGCAACAATCCGTTTTTGGGGAGGCGCAGCCATGAACAGACATCCCGTTTTGAGCGGCATTGACCGGATCGAGCTTGCCGATGGGCAATTAAAAGGCCTCAGGGTGGGCCTGATGACCAATCCCACCGGCGTCGATCACCGCCTGACCAGCACAATCGACGTCGTAAACAGCCGCTATCAGCTTTCCGCCCTTTTCGCCGTGGAGCATGGCATTCGGGGCAGCGCCCAGGCCGGGGACAAGGTGGAAAACGCCGTCGATCCCCAGACCGGCGTGACCGTATACAGCGCCTTCGGGAAAAACTGCCATTTTACGGACGAAATGCTGGACGCCTTCGACGTGCTTTTGTTCGATATTCAGGACGTGGGGGCGCGCTTTTATACTTATCTGTATTCCCTCTCCTACGCCATGGAGGCCTGCGCCCGCAAGGGGAAAGCCATGGTGGTGCTGGACCGGATCAACCCCGTGGGCGGGAAAAAGCTCACCGGCACGGTGCTGGACCCCGCTTTCCGTTCCTTTGTGGGGGATTACGAACTGCCCACCCAATACGCCCTCACCATCGGCGAATATGCCCTGTACGCCAAGGACTATCTGGGCATAGACGTGGATTTGACCGTGGTGCCGCTTTCCGGCTGGAAGCGGGAATACCTGCTGGACGATACCGATTTGCCCTGGGTGGCCCCCTCCCCCAACTGCCCGAATTTGGAAACGGCCCTGTGCTACACGGGAAACTGCATCTTCGAGGGCACCAACATCAGCGAAGGCCGGGGCACCACCATTCCCTTCCAGGTGATCGGCGCGCCCTTCATCGACGGGGCGCTGCTGGAGCGGACAATGAACCGGGAGGCCCTGCCCGGCCTGCATTTCCGCGCCGTTTCCTTCTGCCCCACCTTCTCCAAGCACCAGGGCGAAATGTGCCAGGGCGTGCAGATGCATATTACCGACCGGGAAGCCTGCGACTGCGCCCTGGGGGGCCTGTTATTGATGGAAACGATCTGGCGGTTATATCCCGATCAGTTCTCCTTCATCAAGTGGGAGGGCACGGACGTTTATTCCGTGGATCGGCTGCTGGGCACCGATCTTTTCCGCACCGGCAAAATGACTGCCCGGGAGCTGACGGCCCATTTTGACGCGCCCCGGAAGCGGTTTGAGGAAAATACCCGGCGGTTCCGGCTGTATGAATAGGGTGAACGGCATGATTCGCAGGCGCATCGTTTTTACCGGCACGGTGCAGGGCGTGGGCTTCCGCTGGCGGGCCATGCACGCGGCGTACCATTTCGGCTGCACGGGCTGGTGCCGCAACGAAGGAGACGGCTCCGTGACCATGGAAATCCAGGGCGACGCCGAACAGATTGATCAGGTGATTGGAGCCATCCGGGGCGGGCGGTATATCGACATCGAACGGATGGACATTCAAAATATTCCCCCGGAGGACGAAGACAGCTTCACAACGGACTGACCGGAGGGCCTTATGCTGTACGAAAACGTGTATTTCTTTAACGGCACCGCCTATGCGGGCAAGTCCACCCTGGTGAAAAAGCTGGCGGAAAAATACGGCGGCGTCGCCTGCGAAGAAAACTACCATAACGCCCGGCTTTCCACTTTGGATAAGGCGGCCTTTCCCTGCCTGACCTATACCCGGGACTTACAGGACTGGCACGATTTCATCCGCCGCACGCCCGATGAGTACGAAGCCTGGGTGAAGGGCGTGACGCTGGAATGCGAAACGCTGGAGCTGCAAATGCTGGAAGAAATCAGCAGGCAGGGCAAAAAGGTGTTCGTGGACACCAATATTTCCCTGGAAACCCTGAAACGCGTTTCGGATAAAAGCCACGTTTTGATCATGCTGGCGGATCCGGAAATTTCCGTCCGCCGCTTTTTTGAACGGCCCGACCGGGAAAAGCAATTCCTGTACCGGCTGATGACGGAGGAACCGGATCCCCAGGCGGCGCTGGATAATTTTCGGAAGTGCTTAGAGCGGGTCAATTCCCCGGAAATCTACGAAACCTTCCTGCATTCCGGCTTTCACGTGATCCTGCGGGACGAAAACCGCACGCCGGAAGAAACCCTGGCCTTGGCGGAACAAATGCTTGAATTACGCTGATGAGGAGGTGTAACCATGAGGACAAAGCAATTTCAAATCCTTTCCGACGCGAATCTGGCCTGGGAGCTGATGACCGATATTTTCAGCCCGGACGCAAAAAACAGCCCCTTCGCGCCCTTTTTTGAATACGCCCTGAACAGCTCGTGGCTCAACAAGGACTATCTGCATCTGAACCGCTTCTGGCTGGACGGGGAAACGCCGGTGGCTTTCGTATTCTATGAAAATCCCCCCTCCCAGCTGCGTTTCGCCCTTCGGCCCGGCTATGAGCGTTTGGCGGACGACATGCTCGCCTACGCGGAAACAGGCTTTCCGGATTTGGAGGAACCCAAGGAATTGGTGCTGTACGCCGGGCAAAGCGCCCTGATCCGGGCGGCGGAAAAACGGGGCTGGCGTCTTGCGGGAGAGGAACCCTGGAAAATCTTTGATTTCAGCTTGGGCAGGCTGGATTTTCCCCTGCCGGAGGGCTATCATTTCGTACCCTTTGACAGCGTCGACCCGCTGAAGGCGGCCCGCTGCCTGTGGGAGGGCTTCAACAGCGAGGAATTGGGGCCTTTTCAGAATTGGGACGTACCCACCCAGAACGGCGGCAGAAGCCCCTACGAGCTGTACCGCGAAGTGCTGAAATCAACGATTTCCCCGCCGCCTCACGCCACCTACGCGGACGAGGTGATCATCGCCGACGCAAACGACCGCTACGTATGCTTTTCCGGCATGTGGTGGGTGGAAAAGAACCGCCTGGCCTATATGGAGCCGCTCTGCACCGTGCCGGACTGCCGGGGCCTGGGCCTGGCCGCCGCCGCTCTTTCCCGGCACGACCGGAATCTGCGCCCCCGGGGCGCTGTCATGATGACCGGCGGCGGAAATCCGTTCTATGAAAAAATTGGTTTTCGGCGCGAAATCACATCGCTTTATTACCGAAAACCAATCCTTTGATTGATAATGCATGAACGGTCAGGTCATTCCTGATCGTTCTTTCCGCTGATGGACAGCACCGCCAGGGCGATGGCCACCGTGCCGTTGACGGGGTTCACGGCGATGCGCCGGGCCATGGAATGAACCACCGTTCCGTCCGGCATATGATCGTCCAAGAACACGCGGCTGGGGTTATTGCTGCACCTGCGCATGAGCTGCAGGAAAGCGGAATCCGCTTCCACCGCCGCGTCGGCATAGTCCGTTTTATTCTTCGCCAGCTCGAAGCCGAACAGCCGCACGAAAAAGTCGCGGTAGGACTGGTTGAAGCGCACGAACCGCATTTTCCCTTCCCTGATTTCCAGGATGGCCATGGGCAGGGAGTTGAAGTAATTCTGGATGGCGTTGTCGTCCTTGCTGGTGATCACCTTCAAATCAAACAGGTTCACCCGGCCGATGGCGTCGAAATAGGAGCCTTCCGCCGGGCTTTCATAACCGATTTGGTAGCCCCCGGAATACCTTTCCAGAATGCTTTCAAAGGGGATGGGCTTGCAGTAATAGAAGCCCTGCAGCTTGGAGCAGCCGATTTCCTGTAAGAACTGCACCTGCGCTTCCGTTTCCACGCCCTCGCAGACGGTGTCCACGCCCAAGGCGATGGCCATCTTCATCAGCTCCGTCAGAATGATTTTTCCGCTCTCGTTTTCATCCAGCCGCTTCATGAAGCTCATATCGAATTTGATCAGGTCAAACCGGATGCTCTGCAGCACGTCCAAAGAAGAATAGCCGCTGCCGAAATCATCCATCCACACCGGGAAGCCTAACTGCTGGAACCGGTTCACCTGCTCCTTAATGAAATCGAAATCGCTGCCGATGATGCTCTCCGTGATCTCAATGGTGATCATCCGGCGGTCGACCCCGGAAGCGTCCACCCGGCGGCGAATCTCCTCCACCATATCGCAGGCGTCGAAATCGGACCGTGACAGATTGATGGAATGGGGCACGATGGTCAGCCCCGTTTCCCGCTGGCATTTGATTTTTTCCAGCACCCTATCCAGCACGTATAAATCCAGCTTATAAATCAGCCGGGCGTTTTCCAGCACGGGAATAAAATCGGCGGGCGACAGCATGCCTTTTTGGGGGTCGATCCATCGGCACAGGGCTTCCTCGTCGCACACCCTGCCGCTGACCGCCCGGATGATGGGCTGATAATAGACCTTGATCCACTGCTCCCGAAGCGCCTGATCCAGATGCCGCACGATGTAGCGCACGGTTTCCAGCTCGCTGAGCATGTTTTTATCGAAGTAATAGAAGCCGGACACAAAAGCGCCCCGCTGCTGATCGCAGGCGTATTTCGCCCGGTCGCAGGCGATGCTGGTTTTGATATCCTCCCCCCAGTCGGCGTACACGCCCACGCGGATGGGCAGCGTTTTTCCGCCGTTTATTCCCTGGCATTCCTGGAACACGGCCCGCAGGCCGTCCTCCAAGTGTTCTTTCTCGGCGATGGCGGCGAAATGATCCTCGCTCAGGCGGCCGATGTGCTGTTCCCCGTAGCGGCGTCTCAAAACGTCCGCCGTGGCGCAGATCAGCCGGTCGCCCTCCTCAAAGCCGTACTGCCGGTTGTAATGCTTCATGCCGATCAGGTTGAAATACAGCAGGGAGGGCCGTTTTCCGTCCTCCGCAAGGCGGCGGCGCTCCGTTTCCGCCAGCTGGAAAAAGTGCCGCATATTGGGAAGGTTCGTCAGCGCGTCCGTGTGTACGCGGCGGTTCAAATCCTCAATATCGCGCTTCAATTGATCCCGCATGCGCTGGAAGGCGTTGGTCAGTTCGCCGATCTCGTCCTGGGACTGGTAGTTCAGCTCCACGTCGTAATCCTCGGCGGCCAGCTTGCGGGCGGCGGCGGTAAGCCTTTTCAGGGGGCGGGTGATCACCCGCATGACGAACAGCAGCAGGATGGCGTAGAAGACCGTCACCAGCACCGTGATCGTCAGGATGATTTTCGCCATCTGCGTCCAGGACAGGTTGATTTCTTCCACCGGCGCGGAAATCAGCAGCTTCATGCCGTTGGACAGGGTGAAGAAGGCCAGCTGCCTTTCCTCCCCGTTGGCGGTATAGCGGATCATTTCCGTGCCGCTGCTCTCCCGCTTCAAAAGCTCGCTGTCAATGGAAATGTCGGACTGCTCTAATTTGCTGCCGAACTCCGCCGCCGGATGGTACATCACCCTTCCGTCCGCGTCCAGCAGGCAGGCAAAGCCCGTTTCGTATACGCGAATGGCGCTGACCTGGGCAATCAGCGTATCGCAGGAAATATCCATGCCCAGCACGCCGATCATGGCCCCAGCCTTATAGATGGGCACCAGATAAGAATAAATCCACATTTCATTCAGGAAATGGGCGGTATACGGCCCCACCCAGGAGGGCCGCCCCCGCTGGATGGGCGTATAATACCATGTGGTGTGGGCTATGTCCTCCGGATCCAGCTGCCGGGCGTCCAGGGGTTCCTGCCGGTCAAAGCCCGTTTTGCCCACCTTGGAATAAAAGAAACCGTGTTCTGTTTCGCTGATCTCAGGATTGATGCAGTAGTAATAGGTGACGATGCCGTGGGTATGGCTGGCGATGGTGGCGAAGGACGTTTGCAGCTGGGCGCAGTACCCGCCCAGATATTCGTCCAGCCGAATGATCTGGTCGTGGGTGCGCTCCGTCTGGCCGGCAGACGCGCCCGCCGCGCCGTACTCCAATAAAACCACGCTGTCCAGGCTGTCGCTGGCGATATTGGCGGCCATTTCAACGGACTGTTCTATGCTGTTCAAATATTTTTCCAGGGACTTTTGGGTGTCCCGGCCGATCAGGTTCATGGTATTTACGGAATTCCGGTCGTTTTCCCTCTGAATCGCCGGATAACACGACGCGAATACGGACAGGATGCTCGTTAGGATCGCGATCACAGTGATCGCCGCGATCTTCACCCTGATCGACTTCATGCTCATCTCCTCCGTTTAGGCGGATTATTTTACGGAAAAATACCGGAAATTGTTTTTCACCGAACCGTTCCAGGACGTGCGGAAGCCCTCCATCCGCTCCGACAGCACGTAATAATGCAGCCGGGAAAAGAGGGGAATCCACGCGGCGTCGTCCTGCACGATGATTTTTTCCAGCTCCCGGTATTCGGCGATGCGCGTTTCCGGATCCGAAATGGTGCGCGCCTGACGAACGCGGGTCATGATTTTTTCGTTGGGGTAGCAAAGGCTGCGGAATTTGGCGTTTTCCCGATCCCCGAAAAAGGTATAGATGAAATTGTCCGGGTCGTTGAAATCCGCCGTCCACATGGCGGTATAGCAGGTCAATTGCCCGCTTTTCCGCATGCGCATGAAGGTGGATTCTTCCAGCACCTCGATTTTGGCCCGCACGCCGATCTTCTTCCACATGTCCACCGCCATTTCCATGAGAATCATTTCCCATTGGGTGGAGGAGGATTTCACGCTCACCGTAAAGTCAAAGCCGTCGGCGAACCCGGCCTCGGTCAACAGCGCCCGGGCGGCGTCGGGGTCGTAGGGAATTTCGGGCAGGCTCGGGTTATAGCCGTACAGCCCATGGGGGAAAATGCCGTTTTCCAGCACGCCCCGCCCGCTGTACACCGCGTCCAGCAGCATGGTGCGGTTCAGGGCCAATTGCAGCGCCTTGCGCACCTGGGGGTTATGCAGCGGGGCGATGGATTCGTTGAGGGCGATATAGGTGATGCCGATGCGCTGAACCCCGCGCAGCCTTTCCTGATAAATGTCGCCGTGAATATAAAATTCCGCCGCGTTGCCCACCTCGTTCAGGTCAAGGATATCCATTTCTCCGTTTTCAAACTTGGCCCGGATATCCTCAGGCTCCGTCATGAAAAGCAGATTGACGCCCTCGCACCGGGGCGCGCCCCACCAGCAATCGGGGTTGGCCCTGAACATCATGCCCTTTTGCGGTTCCCACTTCCACAGGATAAAGGGGCCGGTGCCAACGGTCCATTCGGGGTCCAGGCCGAAGCGATCCCCCGCCGCCAAAGTGGTTTCCTCGTCTAAGATGGACGCGCCGGGCATGGTCAGGCAGGCTAAGAACGCTTCAAAGGGCTGCTTGAGGGTGATGGCAAAATCCAGGTCGCCCAGCAGCTTAAAGCCCTCCAGACGGTCTGCTTTCCCCTTTTCCAGCTGCTCCGCGCCCACAATGGGGTCGGCGATATCCCGGTTGCAGGAATCAGGATGGGTCAGAAGCCGGTGGAAGGTATACAGCACGTCGGAGGCGGTCAGGGGGGAACTGTTGCTGAATTTTACGTTCTCCCGCAGGTGGAAGGTATAAACGCAGCCGTCCTCCGATACCTCCCAGGCCTTTGCCAGGGACGGCACGATCTTTATGTTGCCGTCCCCGTCGTTTTCCATTTCCACCAGGCGGTCGAACACGTTGGTGGCCACGGTGTAATGGATGGAGGTACACTGAAAATCCACCGTGTCCGGCTCGTCCTCCACGGCGGAGATGAAGCGGGAAACGTCCGGCTCCTTGGCGGAGGCCTGCTCCGTTTCGATTTCCGGCTTCCGGGCGGAACACCCGGCAAGGGAGGCGCACAGCACCGCCAGCACCGCCGCCAGGCACAGGATTTTCCTGAGGCTTTCGCGCGTTTTCATGGCGTTCCCTCCCTTTCCGTTCTCTTATGTCCCTTTTGGTTAAAATTCTTCCGATTCCATTATAACGGAAATACGGGGCTGGGGCAAGTGTTTTTTTCTTTTCTTTCCTGTTTTTTCACAATACGGACAGAAAAAACACAATTTAGTTCATAAACTGCATAAGGCGGGCGCATTTGTCTTGCTGAACGGCCCCTGTTTCTGGTATAATTGGAAAAGCGGCCCGCCCGTTTGGGCCGCCCCGAGCTTTCCGAAGGGAGACGCATGCTTTGAAGAAAAAAAACAGAATCACCACGTTTCAGGTGATTTCTTTCAGCTTTCTGTGCTTTATCCTGCTGGGCACGGGGCTTTTGATGCTGCCCTTTGCCAGCATAGGCCCCGGCAGCGCGGGCTTTGCGGACTGCTTTTTCACCGCCACCTCCGCCGTGTGCGTCACGGGCCTGGTGGTGCGCGATACCGCCACCTCCTGGACGCCCTTCGGGCAGGCGGTGATCCTGGTGCTGATCCAGATCGGGGGCCTGGGCGTTGTGACGGCGGCGGCTTCCCTGGCCTTCATCTCCGGGAAAAAGATCGGCCTGATGCAGCGCAGCACCATGCAGGAGGCCATCGCCGCGCCCCAGGTGGGCGGCATCGTGCGGCTGACCCGGTTCATCGTGGCCGCCACGCTGCTGATGGAGCTGATCGGCGCGCTGCTGCTGCTGCCCTCCTTCTGGGTCGCCTACGGCCTGCCCAAAGCCCTGTGGCTGTCCCTTTTCCATTCCGTTTCCGCCTTCTGCAACGCGGGGTTTGATCTCATGGGCTTTCAGGGGGCCTTCTCCTCCATGACGGGCTTTGCCCAGCATCCCGGCATCAATCCGGTTCTGATTTTGCTGATTACTGTGGGCGGCATCGGCTTCCTGGTGTGGAACGACGTAAAGGAGCATCGCTTCCATTTTAAGCAGTACCGCCTGCAAAGCAAGATCGTTTTGATCACCTCGGCGGTGATGGTGCTTGCGCCCTTCCTTTGGTTCCTTGCCTTTGAAATGGATCGGCTGCCTTTGGCCGAACGCCTGTGGCCCGCCCTCTTTCAGTCCGTCACCCTGCGCACGGCGGGCTTCAATACGGTGGATCTGGCCCAGTTCAGCGGCGGCGGCCAGGCCGTGATGATTTTCTTCATGCTGGTGGGCGGCTCCCCCGGCTCCACGGCGGGCGGCATGAAAACCACCACCATCGCCGTGCTGCTTCTGACGGCCCGGGCCGTTTTCAAGCGGCGGAGCCACGTGGAATGCATGGGCCGCCGCATCGGGGACGACGCGGTGCGTCAGGCCATCGCCATCCTGGTGATGTATTTTTCCCTTTTCTTCCTGGCGGGGGTCGTTATCAGCCGCATCGAAAACCTGCCGCTGCTCACCTGCCTGTTTGAAACGGCTTCCGCCATCGGCACCGTGGGCGTCACCTTGGGAATCACGCCGGGGCTGGGCCTCGTTTCCCGGGGCATCCTGGTGGTGCTGATGTTCCTCGGGCGCGTGGGCGGCCTGACCCTGATTTACGCGGCCCAGCCCACCCGCCTGGGCGAACAAAGCACCATGCCCCTGGAAAAAATCACGGTTGGATAAACACCTTTCAGCCAACTTAAAATGTAAAGGAGAAAAACGTTATGAAATCAGTGCTTTTGATCGGCTTGGGCCGCTTCGGACGGAACATGGCGCAGAAGCTGAGCGAACTGCATTACGAAGTGATGGCGGTGGATAAGGAAGAAAATCTGGTGAACGCTGTGCTGCCTCTCGTCACCGACGCGCAGATCGGCGACGTCACCAACGAAGCGTTTCTGGAAACCTTGGGCGTGGACAATTTCGATCTTTGTTTCGTCACCATCGGCGCGGATTTCCAAAGCTCCCTGGTGGCCACGGCGCTGCTGAAGGATTTGGGGGCCAAGCGGGTGGTGGCCCGGGCCTCCAGCGAGATCCACAAGAAATTTCTGCTCCGCAACGGCGCGGACGACGTGTTCTACCCCGCCAAGCAGGTGGCGGACTGGGCTGTGATCCGCTACGCCGTGGATCACGTGCTGGACTATGTGACCCTGGACAGCGAATACGCCATTTACGACGTGGCCGTGCCGGAGGAGTGGGACGGCAAAACCGTGGGTTCCCTGGACATCCGCAAAAAGTACGGCCTGAACGTGCTGGCGGTGCGGGGCGGCGGCGCGACCAACGCGGCCATCACCAGCGAAACCGTGCTGCTCTCCACCCAGACCGTTCTGGTGCTGGGGCATTGGAAGGACGTGCAAAAGTGCTTTAGAATCTGATGCCATAACTGCCGCACGAAAAAAAGTGAAAAGTGGAAAGTGGAAAGTGGAATTTTATATAGTCCGCAACAATTTCCGGCAGATCAAGCGCGACTATTCAAATCTTCACTTTCCACTTTTCACTTTCCACTTTTACCGAATCAGCCCCACCGCCACATCGTTCACGTTGGTCCCCGTGGGGCCGGTGACGATGAGTCCGTCGGTTTTTTGCAGAGCGTGGTAAGCGTCGTTTTCCTGCAATACTCTGTCGATGGAAACGCCTTGGGCCGTAAGCTCGCCGCGGGTGTCGCCGTCGGCATAGCCCCCCGCCGCGTCGGTAGGGCCGTCGGTGCCGTCGCTGCCCACGGAGAACACGGCGGCGTTTTGCATGCCGCTGATGCCCTGCGCGGCGGCCAGCGCCAATTCCTGATTGCGCCCGCCGAGGCCGTGTCCCGTGAGCCTCACCACCGTTTCGCCCCCGGCGATAAAGGCCAGGGCTTTGCCGTCTTTTTCGTGGGTTTTCAGGATGGAGGCCAAAAAGCCGCCCGCTTCCCTGGCCTGACAGCAAAGCCGGTCGGTGAGCAGAATGGGGGTATACCCTAAGCGCTCGCAGGTCTTTGCGGCGGCGGTACACAGCTCCCGCACGCTGCCGGTGATCTGGGTGTGTACGTTGTGCAGTTCCTTGGGTGTTTCTTTATCAAGGAGCGCCCGGGCCTCCGGGGACATGCGAAGCCCATATTTCTCCACCACGCGCTTGGCGTCCTCCGCCGTAGATGAATCGGGGCAGGCGGGGCCGGAGGCGATCATATCCAGCGGGTCGCCCACAATATCGGATAAAATCACCGCTTCCATCCGGGCGGGGGCGCAAAGCTGGGCGAACCGCCCGCCCTTGACCTGGCTCAAGCGCTTTCGGATGGTGTTGATTTCCACGATATCCGCCCCGCAGGCCAGCAATTGGCCAGTAATATCCCGCAATTCCTCCAGGGAAACCAGGGGCTTTTCAAACAGGGCGCTGCCGCCGCCGGAGAGCAAAAACAACAGGGTATCTTGATCGGAGAGGCCCGTCACCAAATCCAGCGCGGCCTGGGTGCCCCGGAAGGAATTTTCATCCGGCACGGGATGGCCCGCCTCAAAGCAGGCACAGTTTTCAATATCTCCCATGACGTGGCCGTACTTGGTGACGACCACGCCTTTTTCAATGCGGCCGCCCAAGCAGTCCGAAGCGGCTTTGGCCATGCGCCACGCGGCTTTCCCGGCGGCTGCCAGCAGTACGCGGCCCGGAAATTCCAGCCCGGACAGGGCGCGGCGCACGGCGGCGTCGGGCTGCACGGCGGCGATGGCTTCCCGCACGATCTGATCCGCGTGTTCTCTCAAAACTGCGTTCATTTTCGCCCCGCCCTCCCGTCAGTAGCCGATCACGATGCCCAGGCCGATCAGCAGCAGCACGGCCAGGAGGTTCAAAAGAAACAGGGGCAGGCTCTTTTTCACCCAGGCGAAATAGTCCACCTCGATCATGGAAAGGGAAATGAGCAGCACCGGCGAGGTGGGAAACAGCACGTTGGTGTAGCCGTCCGCGAAGGTGTACAAAAGCACCATCATGGATTTGCTCAGATTCACGTTCACCACGGAAAGCAAACCCATCACCAGCACGGCCTTGGCCGTGGAGGAGGAAATGAAGAATTCCAGCGCCAGCACAATGAGATAAATGATCAGGGCGATCATGAAGGGGCTGCGGCCTTGGGCCAGCACGTTGATCTGATGCACGACGGTGGGCAGGATTGCCCCCCGGTCGAGGATATATTTGATGGAAGCCGCCATGGCGATAAACGCCAGGGTGGGCAGCACGCTGACCACGCCGCCTAAGAAGCTTTTAAACACCGTCCTTACGTCCCCCGCCGCCGCGCGGCCCGCGACCAAGCCGCCGACCAGGAAATAAACGATCAGCAGCGCCACGGCGTAGCTTCGCACCGCCTCGAGCAAGGAAGAAACGACGATCAGCGCCAGCGCGCCCAGCAAAAATACCGTATACGTCCGGCGCACGCGGGCCTCGTTCGCCGGCTGCCCGTCGGCCTCCGGCGCTTCCGCCCGCAGCTTTTCATCGTGCCGCCGGGTGAGGCTGGACGCGGGGTCGCGTTCCAGCCGGCGAAGATAACGGAACAGAAAAGCCATGAGCAGCGGGAACATGGTAAGGAAAACGATCACCCGGAACCAGATTTTTTCCATGGGGTTCACGCCGATGATCTCCGAGGCTAGCAGCACGGTGAAGGGATTGGTGATGGCGCTGGCAAAGCCGAAGCCGCAGGCCAGGATGGTGCATAAGAAGCCGGTAAAGGAATCGTAGCCGATCAGCACGCACAGGGACGCCACCACGGGAAACAGGGTGAGCATTTCCTCAAACAGCCCCAAAAAGGAGCCGAAGCAATAAAACAGGAAGGAAACGACCGCCAGCAGCAGCCTTCGCCGGTTCTGATACCGCCGGGACACCGCCCCGACCAGGGCGCGGACGCCGCCCACGTCGTTCATCACCTGGAAGGCCGCCGAAATCACGATCAGGAACAGGGACAGCATGAAAAGCGTCAGGCCGTCCTCCGAAAAGAAAACCAGCGCCGGGGAAAGCAATCCCTGCCAGAGGGGAATGCCGCCCGCGCCGCTGATTTCATGATACGCCGTATAGTCCGCTTTGCCATCGGGCAGCACGCCGAAGGCCCCTCGGGGCACGATATAGGTCATCAAAATGGCCAGGAGCATCAGCCCCGCCAGCAGCAGAACCACCTGAAGAAAGGTTTTTTGCGAAATATCAATCAGTTTCTTTTGGGGCTTCCTCATGCTTCTTTCCCCTTATCGTTCTTTTCCGCGCGGCGGCGCTCCGTCAGTAAATCCACCGCCAGCGCCCAGCGGGCGGCCTGCTGGGGCTGCTGTTCGGGATAGAAAAAGTACAGCTCTCCTTCGTAATACACTTCAAATTCCAATCCGCAGGAGAACGCCATGCCGGGCAGGTTTTCCGTGGGGATGGAAAACGCAATCTGCTCCGAGCGGTAGGTGAAAGCCTCCGGGGTCAGAACGCATACGCCCTTTTCGTTCCGGTCCTTCTTGCCGGGGGCGGCGTAGATGTGGGTGCGCACGGCGGCTTCCAGGCGCAGATGATCCAGCTCGGCCCTTTCCATGTCCTTGATGCGGTCATACCAGCCGGGGATGGTAAAAGGCGCGTCCGTAAAATGGTACTGATCGTTCAGGGTGTGACAACCCCCGCAGGCGGTGCAGGCAAGCGCGTTTCCCCGCCCCACCATGGTATACATCGCCCCGCAGTCACAGCAGCGGTACAAAAGCGTTCCAAGGCCCCGGGCCTTGTCCTTCTGGGGATATGTACACAGCAGCTCCCTGGACGCGTCGCCGTACAGCGTTTCGGCGATCTTCCGGTTCAGTTCTTCGTCGGTCATTTCCCGCAAGGCGTCCTTCTTGATCACTTCCTCCACGGTGACGGAAACGGGCGTGCGGTAGCGCTTCCCCCGCCACTTGGGATAGGCAAGGTACGCGCCGCGCAGCTTGATCAATACCAGATCGGCGTTCAGGCGCTTATAGAACGCCGCGCCCTCCTCCACGATGGGGTTGGAGCGCCCGTCCGGAGAAAGGCGGCCCTCCGGAAAGATCACCACGGGATAGCCCTTTTTCAGCATGCGCATGATGCGCAGGGGCACGGTCATTTCCGGCGTGAAGATTTTCTTGGGGATCATACCGGTATGCCGGGCAAAATGCTTTAGTACAGGCCTGGTGCAATAGTATTCGCTCACCAGGATACTGGGTTTTTTCGGATGGAAAAGCAAATGGGTATAATAAAAATCAAAAAAGGATTCGTGATTGCAAAGCATCACATAAGGCACTTCCGCCTGACGGAGCTTTTCATCACGCACTGCCGGGAACGGCCTTTTTGCGCACCACAGCCGCACAAGAAAAAAGCTCAAAGCGTACAGTCGGGAATCCGGCGTTCCGTCGGCGCGTCCAAACAGCGCGCGGGACAGGAACGCGCGGAACGGCTTCTGTCGTGACCCATTTTCATCCTTGCGGCGCGTCATTTTTTCCACCTCTTAAAGAACAGTACGTATTTCGTACTCTGTTTCACACGGAATCAGCAGTAATAAGTGATTTCGCCGAAATGATCCTTCCATGCCTGCACAAACTCCGCGCTGTTCGCCTCGACCACCCGGAGCAACCGATTAAGGATCCTCTCCGGTATGCGTGAGTTGTTGTTGCATATAAGGGCTTTCCCGGAACTGGTGATCCAGATTTTGGTGGCATTCGCGGAGGCAGTTCCTTCCGTGATATGTACATGAATTGGTTCAAGAGGAAGATTTTCATTGGACCAGAAATACAGGATGTAAGGCCCGATTCTAAGCAGTTGCGGCATTCAGCACGCCTCCATCCCGCGAAAATTCAATGATCAAATGCGCGTTATTTCTAATGAGCTGCTTAAAATGCGCCATTTCCTCTTCCGTGTATCCGTGAATGTTTTCCCAGCGGTATTCCGGCAGCCAGCACACCGCGCTGTGAAAGCCGTCTTTTTCATGCGGCGTTTCGATATAAACCTTCACCTGGCCGTTTTCCTTCATTTCGGAGTGCGTAATCTCCGTGTCGTCATTCAGCGTCATAAACGGATACATCATGCAAATCACCTCGATCCTTAGTATAACAGAATCCCCCGGCAGAATCAATTGATTTCACCGGGGGAAAAGGTTCGTATCAGTCCATGGGCTTCATGGTGGGGAACAATAAGATGTCCCGGATGGAGGGGGTGGCGGTGAGCAGCATCACAAGCCGATCCACGCCCACGCCTAAGCCGCCGGTGGGCGGCATGCCGATTTCCAGAGCGTTGAGGAAATCCTCGTCCACGCCCTGGGCTTCCTCGTCGCCCATGGCCTTCAGGGCCGCCTGGGCCTCGAAGCGCTGGCGCTGGTCGATGGGGTCGTTCAGCTCGGAGAAGGCGTTGCCGTGTTCCCGGCCCAAAATGAACACCTCAAAGCGCTCGGTATAGGCGGGGTTTTCAGGCATCTTCTTGGCCAGGGGCGAAATCTCCACCGGATGGCCGTAGATGAAGGTGGGCTGCACCAGATTTTCTTCCACGTACTCGTCGAAGAACAGGTTCAGGATATCGCCCTTCTGGTGGCGCTTTTCGTAATGGATCTTGTGTTCGTCGGCCACAGCCCGGGCTTCCTCGAGGGTATGGATTTCATCAAAATCCACGCCGGAATACTTCTTCACCGCTTCCACCATGCTCAGCCGCGCGAAGGGCTTTTCCAGGTCGATCAGCACGTCGCCGTACTGCACCTGGGCGGTGCCGTTGACGGCCCGGGCGATGTAGCGGAACATGTCTTCCGTAATATCCATCATGCCGTGGAAATCGGTGAAGGCCTGATACAGCTCCATCATGGTGAATTCGGGGTTGTGCTTGGTGTCCATGCCCTCGTTGCGGAACACGCGGCCGATTTCGTACACCCGGTCAAAGCCGCCCACGATGAGCCGCTTCAAATGCAATTCAAGCGCGATGCGCAGGTACATGTCGATATCCAGGGTGTTGTGGTGGGTGATGAAGGGGCGCGCCGCCGCGCCGCCCGCCTGGGTATGCAGCACGGGAGTCTCCACTTCCATGAAGCCCCGGCTTTCCAGGAAGGCGCGCAAAGCGCTGATGATCTGGCTGCGCTTGACAAAGGTATCCCGCACTTCGGGATT